>JADGBZ010000011.1:0-66717 GCA_015231175.1 Magnetococcales bacterium
CCCTGACAAAGGCTTTCATATCCAGGCTTTTTTTGAAAGGGTGCTGAATAGTTACAAAAAATTATTGGAACCATTTGGTATCACAAAATTTTTTACAGACGACTGGGGTGCTTACAGTCGCCATATCGATCCAGAGAAGCATGTCGTAGGCAAAGAGAATACGTGGAGGATTGAGCGAAAGCATTTGACGTTGAGAACTCGTATCAAGAGATTGGCACGCAGGACCATTTGTTTTTCCAGGTCGATTCTCATGCATGACACTGTGATCGGCCTTTTCATCAACAGGTTTGAGTTTGGTATGGCAGTTTGATCGCAATCAACCAAACGAAGGCACTACCAAACAATCGTAACTATTTAGCACCCTTACAAGAAAAGCTTGGATATAAAAGCCTTTGTCAGGGCTTCGCCCCGAACCCCACCAGGAGGAAGGGCGCAGCCCTTCCTCCTGGATCTCCATCCCAGTTTTTCAATGTACCGCCCCGGCTCATGCCCAGGCGAGGCCCATCTTCTGCATATGCTCCTTGAAACGGGCCTGCCGCAGATCCGGCATGGCGGGTTCCAGGAGTGGGGCCAGCGTGGTCACGACCACACGGGCTGTATCGCCATGCAAGGAGGTGATGGGAGCCAGCTCCGGAATCTCCTTGATCAGCCGTTGCTGGATGACATCCATCTTGCCGACTTCACTGTCATGGAGCAACCTGGCCAGCATTTTGGCCACACTCCGGTTGGCGGCATGCCCCAAGACAGTGCGCAAACGTCCCAACTGGCCGTCTCGATTCAGGAACGTCCCTTCGCACTCCAGGGGATCGGCGCTCTGCACAAAAACAGCGACCGTGGCATCGCCCCGGTAGGGTCCAACGAGGATGCGGCGCGCCACGTCAACACCGGGGGAGTCCACCCGGGTGCCGACCAACACCAGGGCACCGGGACTCAGGTTGGGCTGCCAGGGTGTGGCCCCCAACCGTTTGAGCAGGGCCACGTTGGCCTCACCACGGAACTTGCCCATGGGCTTGGCGGGTCCAACAATCTCCTTGTCGGTGGGATAGTAGAGTTTGCCGCCCTTGGCCCGAGCCAGCAAAGCCGCCACGTAGCTCTCCTCGACAGTCAGGAAAGGCGAGACCACCACCGCAACATCCTTGGCCTGGGCGAGGATCTCCCCCGCCCGGGTCAGGGCGGTATCCGGGTCGGCCACGGCCTCCTTGCCGACCAGTTGGTAACTGAAACGCCCCTCGGCACAAATATTGGCGCCGTTGACCGGGTCGCCGTCGATGGAGGTGACCTTGACCACCCGACCATCCGTGGTATGCACCACCACCCCACAACCCCGGCTACAGGCCGCACAGGTGGTCTGTTTGGCCAGGCTGACCCATGGACCATTCTCCTGTTTGAAGTTCAGGGTCAGGGTTCCGGTGGGGCAGAGATCGACGCACATGCCGCACGCATCACAACCCGTTTGTTGCAGCGGATCATCGAAAGTGGGGCCAATGCGGGTGCCAAAACCGCGATTGATGAAGCTGAGGGCGTGCACATCGCGAACTTCCGAACACATCCGGACACAGCTTGCACAGGTGATGCACTTGTCCGGCTCGATGGTGATCAAGGGGTGACGGCTGTCGACATCGTAGGCGCGCTTGTCTCCGGCCAGACGCTTTTCCGTGGCCCCATAGAGGGTCGAATAGTGCCGCAAGTCGCAGTCGAAACGGGCTGCGCAACCACACAGGATACACCGTGACGCCTCGGCCATGGCCTGGGCCGCATCCAGACCGATGTTGATGGGCGCCCATCCCCCTTCATTGGACAGGCGTTTTTCCGGTGGATGCGTGGTTTCCAGGGCACGTCTCTGGTGGACGTAGCGGGGCTGGAAATCGGCGGCGTCCAGCTCGGCCAAACGACCCCGGGAGATGGCATAGGCGCTCTTCAAGGTGACTTCCGCGCCGTTCAGGTGGAGATCGATGGCCATGGCTGCCCGGCGTCCTTCGCCGATGGCCCGAATGAGGATATCTGGACCGAAGGAGCAGTCACCGGCGGCAAAAACGCCAGGGATGCTGGTCACGTTGGTTTTTTCATCGTAGACGATGGTGTTCCAGCGCGTGGTCTTGGGTTTGTCAGCCTCCTTGTCGAGGCAGGTAAGATCTGGATCCTGCCCGATGGCGGCGATGATGAGATCGAAAGGCAGATCCTTCTCGCTGCCCGGCACCGGCACCGGCGAACGGCGTCCGGAAGCGTCAGGTTCCCCGAGTTGCATGGTGATGACCCGCAGGGCCTTGGCAGACCCTTTTTCGTTCAGAACCACCTCGACCGGAGCGACCAGGTATTGAATATCGATGCCCTCTTCATGGGTCTCTTCCTGCTCCACGGGGCTGGCCGGCATCTCCTTCTTGGTGCGCCGGTAGAGCAGGGCCACATCCGAGCCTTGCCGCCGAGCCACCCGGGCGCAGTCCATGGCGGTATCGCCACCGCCCACGACGGCCACCCGGCTGCCGGGTCCAATGTGCAGGGGCTCATCCATGACGGCCTTGCGCAGAAAATCGACGCCGCCGATCACGCCGGGGACTTCTTCGTTCGGCACCCGCATCGGCTTGGCCTTGTGCGCCCCGATGGCCAACAAAATGGCCCCAAAACCACGCGCCTTGAGGTCGGCGATGGAGAAATCCTTCCCCAACCGCTGGTTGTGGTGGACCGTCACCCCCATGCCGATGATGGATTGAATCTCTTTGTCCATCAACTCCCAGGGAAGACGAAAACGGGGGATGCCGTAACGGGCCATGCCACCCAGTGCGGGCAGGGCCTCGAAAATGTCTACGGCATGCCCCGCCTTGCGCAGATAGAAAGCCGCCGACAACCCTGCCGGTCCTCCCCCGATGATGGCCACCTTGTGTCCTGTATTCGGGGCCGGAGTCGGCACGAAGGGTCCGTGGCTCAGCTCGTATTCGGCGGAAAAGCGCTTCAGGGGGTTAATGGCGACCGGTTCATCCACCAGGGCGCGCCGACACTGGGACTCACAGGGGTGGGGGCAGATGCGCCCGCACACCACAGGCAGAGGATTGCGCTGCTTGATCAAATGGACCGCCGAAGCAAAATCGCCATTGGCGATATGCGCCACATAGCCCTGGATATCGATGTTGGCCGGACAGGTGGCCTCGCAGGGGGAGATGCAATCCCCGGCATGGTCGGAGAGCAGAAGGTCCAGAGCGGTCTTGCGGCTGTGGGTCACCTTGGGGCTGTCGGTATCGATGACCATGCCCGGGGTGACCCGCGTCGAACAGGCGGGCAGGAGGGTCCGGGCATTGGCCACCTCCACCACGCACAGGAAACAGGAAGCAAAAGGTTTCAGCCGATCATCGTGGCAAAAGGTGGGAATGTGAACGCCATTGGCCTCCGCCACATCGCGGATGGTGGCGCCTGGAGCCGCTGTGGTCGAATGACCATTCAAGGTGACAGTGATGTTGTTACTCATGCGGATGCCCTCATTGGCTGGGAGTGAGCCGCAGTCAAGCCTAACGACTCCACGATGACGGCCTCGGGATTACACACTTCCTTGCACATGCCGCAGTTGATGCACAACGACTGATCGATGACCCAGGTTTCCGGTTTTTTCAGCTCCCCTGTGATGCAGTTCGCCGGGCAATACCGCTTGCAGATGGTGCAACCGGTGCAATCTTTCTGGTTGATGGTGTGGGTGATCAGAGCCTTGCACACCCCACCCGGACACCGTTTGTCCTGCACATGCGCGATGTATTCGTCACGGAAATATTTGAGAGTGGTCAGGACCGGATTGGGGGCTGTCTGACCCAGGCCGCAGAGGCTGGCATCCTTGATTTGCGGAGCCAGGTCTTCCAGGATCTGCAAATCTTCCATGGTTCCCTTGCCTTCGCAAATCTTGCTCAGGATCTCTTTCATGCGCAGGGTGCCAACGCGGCAGAAGGTGCATTTGCCGCAGGATTCAACCTGGGTAAAGTCGAGGAAGTAACGGGCGATGTCCACCATGCAGGATTGGGAGTCCATCACCACCATGCCGCCCGATCCCATGATGGCGCCGGTGGCGTTGATGGCATCGTAGTCGATGGGGGTGTCGAACATGCTGGCGGGAATGCAGCCACCGCTGGGTCCACCCAACTGCACGGCCTTGATGGCGCGCCCCGAGGCAGAACCGCCACCAATCTTGTTGATCACCTCACCGATGGACATGCCCATGGGCACTTCCACCAACCCGCCCCGGGATACGGCGCCAGCCAAAGCGAACACCTTGGTGCCCTTGCTCTTTTCCGTACCGATGGCAGCGTAGGAGGCTCCACCGTTGTTGATGATCCACGCCAGATTGGCCAGGGTTTCGACGTTATTGATGATGGTGGGTTTGCCGAAGAGTCCCTGAATGGCCGGGAAGGGAGGGCGGATGCGAGGCATGCCGCGCTGGCCCTCAATGGAGGCCAACAGGGCGGTCTCCTCACCGCACACAAAGGCGCCGGCGCCCTCTTTGATTTTGATATCGAAGGAGAAATCGGTGCCGAGAATCTTGTCGCCGAGGTAACCCAGTTGGCGGGCATCCTGCAAAGCCTGGCCAAAAAATTTGACTGCCAGAGGATATTCCGCCCGGATGTAGGCGTACCCCTTGCTGGCACCGATGGCATAGGCTGCGATGAGCATCCCTTCCAGGACCGAATGGGGGTCGCCCTCAAGGAGGGAACGATCCATGAAGGCGCCCGGGTCGCCTTCGTCGCCGTTGCAGACCAGATATTTCGGGTAGCCTGGCGCACTGCGGGCGAAGCCCCATTTGATGGCCGTCGGAAACCCGGCGCCGCCCCGGCCCCGTAGATTGGAGGTTTTGACCTCTTCCAGCACCGCCTCCGGGCTCATGCCGCCCTTGAGAATCTTTTCGATCGCCTTGTAACCCCCTCTGGCCCGGAACGACTCCACCGAGGTGGGATCCAGGTGACCGACGTTGCGCAAGGCAATGCGGGTCTGGCTGGTGAGATAGGATCCTTTGTCCGTGTCGGGCTCATCGCTGGAGCGGATAAAGTTGGCGGCGGGAATATCCCCCTTGCCCTGGTGAAAGTGGACAATCTTGGGAAGATTTTTTTTATTGACCTTGCCGTAGAGGTAGCTCTTTCCGTCCGGATTGGCGATTTCGATCATGGGTTCCTGGTGGCACATGCCCAGGCAACTGACGCTCTGCATGTGGGCTTCCGGAAACCTTTGTTTCAACAAGGCCGCCACGTCACGGGCCCCAGCGGCGATACCGCAGGTTCCTTCGCCGATCGTAATGGTCATTCCCTTACCGGTCGTCATGGCCGCGCCTCCCCAGATTTTTTCGACTTTTTGGCTTCTGATGCGTCTTTGGTGTCACCATCCGCATCTTTCTGTCCGGCATCTCCGGGCAAAACCTCCTTGGCTGCCTTGGCATGCTTTTGCAGGGAGCGCTGGGCATCAGCTCCCTTCAGGTTGGGGAAGGTCTCCTCACCGACCACCATGACGGGCGCCAGGCTGCAACAACCGATGCAGGCCACCTTTTCCAGCGTGTAACTGCCATTGGCAGCGGTGTCCTGATCGGGATCCTGGAGGCCGAGAATTTGGCGAATGGCGGTATCCAACCGGTCGGCGCCGCTCACATGACAGGCCGTGCCATGACAGACCCGGATCATGTGCCGACCAACCGGACGCAGGCGGAACTGGGCATAGAAGGTAGCCACACCAAAGAGTTGGCTGGCGGTGATGCTCGTATTCCCGACGACGAGATCCATGGCCTTGCGGGGCAGATAGCGGTACTCCGTCTGTATGGCTTGCAACAACGGCACGGCTGCCGTGGAGTCCGAACCGATATCTTTAACCCACTTTCGTACCAGTTCAGGATCCACAGTGGCTTCTAAGGACTGATTACTCACGGCGAACCTCCCGATGCAAATTGGCAGTTCAGGTTATTCGAACATGCTGATATTGACACCCTCGGATGGTGCATCAACAGCAGCAAAATCTCAACGTCCCATGGTTGAAAAAAATCCAAATTAACATAAATTTATTGTAACTATTGGTCACCCGACAATGCATCGGGGGCCAGGGGGCTGACCCCTGGCCGGTCCAAGGAAGAGTCCTGCAACGCATCGGGGTCAGGAGGCTGGCTCCTTGGCAGGCCCGGGAGAACCTCCTGGTGGAATTCGGGGTGAAACCCTGACAAAGGCTTTCATGTCCAGACTTTATCTTGAAAGGGTGCTGAATGGTTACATTTCGTTCATATGGATCATCACTGGGTTGCAGACCGTGCCGGCGGCCAGTGGAGGGGTGTCGATGCAGAGATCCCCAACCGGGAGAGGATGCGCTCCACAATAAACCCGACCAGGGCATCGACAGTGGCCGGGCGATGGTAAAACCCGGGGGCCGCCGGCAGGATCGTGGCGCCCGTCCGGGAGAGGCGCAACATGTTTTCCAGGTGGATGGCGGTCAGGGGGGTCTCCCTGGGGACAAGGATCAAAGTGCCTCCCTCCTTGAGAACCACATCGGCGGCGCGGCGGATCAGATTGTCAGCCAACCCATGGGCCAAAGCGCCCAAGGTGCCCATGGAGCAGGGGCAGATCACCATGTGCCGTACCCCTCCCGATCCCGATGCCACCGGGGCGTGCCAATCCTTGGGACCGTAATATTGCAAGTGGTTGGCATCGGTGGCAAAGTGTTCTGACAGG
The DNA here is from genome assembly GCA_015231175.1 of Magnetococcales bacterium. Taxonomy (NCBI): domain Bacteria; kingdom Pseudomonadati; phylum Pseudomonadota; class Magnetococcia; order Magnetococcales; species Magnetococcales bacterium. The sequence continues at coordinate 6,672 of JADGBZ010000011.1, forward strand.
GTTCGTTGCAGGGTGTCGGCATCGCCGCTCCAGGCCAGTTGGCACTCATGGGCGATCACTTGCAGTGCCGCCTCGGAGAGAAGCAGATCCACCCGTGCGTTGACACTCAACAACGCCCGAATCAAACCAAGGCCGTAGGCGGCTCCGGATGCGCCGGTCATGGCAACGATGGTGGGACGTGTTGTTGCGTTCATGCGTTGTGTTTCTCCCTTTTGCCCAGGTGTGGCCATGTCCGTTTACACCCCTTTGTGCCTCGCCGACATCCAACCCCTTCTGCGGGAGTATGCCATCGGTCGTCCATTGCAGATGGAGGGTATCAGCGATGGTGTGGATAACAGCAACTTTTTTCTTGTGACCGAGCGGGGGCGTTATGTCCTGACCCTGGTTGAGGATTCGCAACAGGCCAAAACCGTTGAACACACACTTCGTCTGATGGCCCATCTGGTCAAGCGTGCCATTCCCGCACCTCATCCCGTGGCGGATCGGCAAGGCCGGGTGTTGCACGCCTTGCGCGAACGACCCAGCCTGATCGCAACCTGTCTGCCGGGCGCCCACGTGTTGCACCCGACGCCGGATCAGTGCCGACAGGTTGGTGAGCTGTTGGGCAGAATCCATCTCGCCGGGCAGGATTTTACCCAACCACGACCCAACCCCATGGGTCAACCGGCCTGGCGGATGCTCATCGAGCGACTTGCCCCGGTTTTGGCACAAAACGACCCGCCCGCTGCAACTCTGATCGCGGCAACAATGACCCGCCTGGAACTGGGATTTCTGCAAAGCGACCTCCCCTGTGGGGTGTGCCATGGGGATCTTTTTCCCGACAATGTTTTGTTCGCGGAGGGTTCCCTGGTGGGCGTCATCGATTTTCACTATGCATGCCGGGAGCGCTGGCTTTACGACCTGGCCATTGCCCTGGTCGCCTGGGGGTTTACTGCGGATGGCGTCTTTCTGCCCGATCATCATCAGGCCATCATAACGGGCTATCAGCGTGCGAGAAATTTGACTGCCGCCGAACTGTCCTGGAAAAATGCGGCACTCTGCGCCGCCGCGCTCCGTTTCCTGTTGACCCGCCTGCGGGACTGGTATTTTCTGCGTCAAGGTCGGCAGGTCACCCGCAAATCCCCGGATCCATTCCTGCGGCGGCTGCACTTTTTTTCTGCCTTGCCGGACCCCGATGCGTGGCCGGGTGGTGAATAGTGACTGCGATGGGGGCTTTCTTGAATTGGTTCCAAAATTGCCTTGTGATTCGCGCATGACCATAGAAATTGGGGAGGGGGGGGGGAATGACATGGTAAAATCCGAATCTAAACAAAGATCAGGGGAAAAAATCAAGGCAGGCACGGGATTGACGAAAACAAAGTTTTGTCGAGCCAAAACCGTGTTGACCTTGGCAACCGTGGTGGCCATGTTTGGATGCGACGGATGGGGGATCCGGCCTCTTCAGGCTGAAGGAAGCACAGAGCCACCCACAGTGGTAAAAATGGCCGGGGATGCCAAAGAGAAGCAAATCAGTGAATCAGGGAAACACCAGGATGCAATCAGTGTCGCACTCAAAAAACTTGAAGTGTCCATAAAGCTCTTACCCCAGACCATCCCGATATCGCCACCAGCCTGAACAACCTGGCGGGACTGTATTATGCGCAAAGCCAGTATGCCCAGGCGGAGCCGTTGTTCAAGTGCTCCCTGGTCATCTGGGAAAAGGCCCTGGGCTCTGTCCATCCTCAAAACCTCATCCTCAAGCCTGTGAAGGAGAATGACGGGGCAAGATGAGTTTTTTGTACACGCAGATGATGGCATGAAAAGGTGAGAGAAGGTGGCTGGGTTTTGAATGGTTGCCGGGAAAAAGAGGCGAACCAGCCGGATAGATTTTGCCTGAACGGGCCGGATTGGATAGACTGCGCCTGGGGGTGGGGAAGAAAGTCAGAAGCCGGGCAACCCCTCCTCCCAGACCTCCATCCCGGTCTTTTATCAGCCACCCTTCCGGATAAAGCAGAGTCATGAAAAAAGTGGAAATATTGGCCCCGGCTGGCAACCTTCCCTCCTTGAAGGCCGCCGTGGAGAGTGGCGCCGATGCGGTCTATTTCGGTTTCGGCAACGTCACCAATGCCAGAAATTTTGAAGGATTGAACTTTACCGAGAAAGAGGCGGCTACAGGTATCGCCCATGCCCATGCCCATGGCGTCAAAGCCAATATCGTATTGAACACCTTCCCCCAGATCGATGGCCCCGACATTTGGTACCGGACCGTGGATCTGGCGGCCAAACTGGGGGCCGACGCCATTATTCTGGCCAACCTGGCGCTGCTGAAATATTGCCGCGAGCGTTATCCCGAACTCCCGATTCATCTGTCGGTGCAGGCCTCGGCAAGCAACCATGCCTCGATCCAGTTTTATCAGCGCCATTTCGGCATCCAGCGGGTCATCCTGCCCCGGGTGTTGACTGTGGCCGAGATTCGCGCCCTCAAAGAGCAGGTCAACGTCGATCTGGAAGTGTTTGCCTTTGGCGGTCTGTGCGTCATGGCCGAGGGAAGGTGCTACCTCTCCTCCTACGTGACCGGCGTTTCGCCCAACATCGAAGGGGTCTGTTCACCAGCCCGGGCCGTGCGCTTTGACAACACCGCCGATAAACTCCAAACCCGACTGAACGGCGTCCTCATCGCTCAGTATGCCCCCGGCGAAGAAGCCGCCTATCCGACCATCTGCAAGGGACGGTTTGCCGCCAACGAGCAGGTCTATCACGTCATGGAGGAGCCCGGTTCCCTGAACATTCTGGGAATGCTGCCGGAAGTGATCGAAGCGGGTGTGGTCAGCCTCAAGATCGAGGGGCGGCAGCGCACCAAGTCCTATGTGGCCACGGTGACCCGGGTCATGCGTCATGCGGTGGATGCCTACTATGCCGCTCCAGATCAATTCCGAGCCAAAGGCAGCTGGCTCAAGACGCTGAACGCCATCTCCGAAGGCACGACCCACACCCTGGGAACCTACCAGGAAAATTGGCAATGATGCCACACAACCATTCTGTACCCTTCTCTGTACCCTTCCAAAACAAGGCAACCATTCAGCACCCTTGCAAGGAAAGCTTTGACATGAAAGCCTTGGTCAGGGCTTCGCCCCGAACCCCACCACCAGGAAGGGCGCAGCCCTTCCTGGTGGACCTCCATCCCAGTCTTTCATTCGTGATGACAAACCTTCAGGAGGACGGCCAACCATGAAAATTGCCATTGGTCCTGTCCTGTATGAGTGGGGAAAAAAGGGGTTGCGGGATTTTTATCGGCGTATGGCCGAGACCACCTCAGCCGACATCCTCTACATCGGGGAGGTGGTCTGTTCCAAACGCAACCACCTCTCCCCGGAGGAGATGGCCCAGTTGGCGGAGGCGCTGCGCCCAACAGGCAAGGAGATCGTGTTCTCCACTTTGGGCCTGGTCATGACCGAAGAGGAACAACTCTATCTGCGGCAGGTCATTCAGGAGGCCACCCGGCTTGGGGTGATGTTTGAGGCCAATGACATGGCTGGCGTGGCCATCGGCGAAGGGTGCCTCATGGTGGCGGGACCGCACATCACCACCTACAACCCGGAAACGCTCGATTTTCTGGCTGGGGTTGGTGTGCGGCGGGTGGTGGCTCCGGTGGAGCTGTCACAGGCCATGATTGCCGGCATCATGCAGCAAATCCGCTCCCAGGTTGAGATGGAGGTGTTCGCTTATGGCCGTTTGCCCCTGACCTTTTCCGCCCGCTGCTATACGGCGCGGGCTTTTCGCCTCCCCAAAACCAACTGTCAATACAAGTGCGGCGAATTCCCCGACGGCATGATCATGAAGACTCAGGAGGATGAGCCCCTCCTGAATATCAACGGCGTCCAGACCCTGTCGGCACGGGTTTTCAACCTGGTGGCCGAGGTGGAACAGTTGGCGGCAAGCGGGGTAAAAATCGTGCGTCTTTCGCCCCAGAGTCAGGGGATGGAGGAGATCGTCCACATTTGGCACGAACGCCTGTCAGGCCGCATGGATGTCAGCGAAGCCCTGCAACGCCTACAGACCATCAATCACGATGAACCCTTTTGTAACGGTTACTACCATGGCCGGGCCGGGCTGGATTTTGTGGCGCCGCCGGGTTGACCGGTGCCATGGCACCCCCTCAGGGAGAATGCAGCATGCAACTCGACAACAATCTGATCGACCAGATTACCCAGAATGTCCTGGGCATCTTTGAAAAGGTCGGGGCTACCCGCGATGAACTCCATCGGCGAGTCCACGATGCGGTCAAGGAGGCCATCGTCCACTTTGACATTGTCACGCGGGAGGAGTTTGATATCACATCCGAACTCCTCAGCAAAACCCGTATCAAGGTTGAAGCCATGGAAAAAAAGGTGGCTGAATTGGAAAAACTCCTTGCTGAAAAGGGGGTTGCGGATCCCTCCGAAGCGGCTGGTGACGCCCCGGGAAAAAAATGAGGAACCCTGACCTCTGCCAGGGAGCTGGCTCCCTGGCAGGGCCTAAGACGGAGTCCTGGTGGGGTTCAGGGCGAAGCCCTGACAAAGGCTTTCATGTCCAGGCTTTTCTTGCAAGGGTGCTGAATAGTTACAGGCGCTGAACAGTTACCACTTCACCAGGGAGAATCCATCATGCGCAAGGCTTATCTGGCTGGTACATGGGTCGAAAGCGGCAAAAGTCAAGATGTTCTCAACCCCTACAGTGGTGAGGTCGTTGACAGGGTGGCCCAGTGCACCCCGGTTGAGATCAACCAGGCTTTGGATGCAGCCGTGGCCTCCCTGGAGGAGACCAGGCGTCTGGAACCCTACCAGCGCGCCGACGCCCTGTGGTTTGTCGTCAACCGGATCCAGGAACGCCACGAAGAGTTTTCCCGTCTGCTCTCCCGGGAGAATGGCAAAACCCTGGCCGAGTCGCGTCTGGAAATCTCCCGCGTCGTGGCCACCTTCGAGATTGCTGCCGGTGAGGCCACGCGGGTGTATGGCGAGGCCTACGATCTGGGCATCAACCCCATGGGCGCCAAACGCCGCGCCCTGGTCCGGCACTATCCGGTCGGTGTGGTGTCCGCCATCGCCCCGTTCAACTTTCCGCTCAATCTGGCGGTGCATAAAATCGCCCCGGCCATGGCCGTCGGTTGTCCCGTGATTTTGAAACCGGCCTCCAAGACCCCCCTGACATCCATTTTATTGGCTGAGATCATTCAGGAGTCTGGTTGGCCACTGCGGGCCTTTTCGGTACTCCCCTGCGACCGTGCCGCCGGGCAGATGCTCGTGGAAGATGAGCGCATCAACCTGTTGACCTTCACCGGCTCTCCCGAGGTGGGCTGGAAGATGAAACGGGATGCGGGCAAAAAAAAGGTGGTCCTGGAGTTGGGCGGCAATGCCGGCCTCATCGTGGATCGCGATGTGCGGGATTGGGATTGGCTCATCGCGCGGGCGATCACCGGGGCATTTTACCAATGCGGACAGGTGTGCATTTCGGTGCAGCGCATCTTTCTGCACCAGGAGATCATGGGGGAGTTCCGCGCCCGTTTCAAGGCCGCCGCCGAGGCCCTGAAGATCGGCGATCCCCTGGATGAAACCACCACCCTGGGCCCTATCATCGACCGGGCCAACCGGGATCGCATTCTGGCTTGGATCAACGAAGCCCTGGAACAGGGAGCCAAACTGGTCACCGGCAACACTGTTGTCCCTGTGGGCGCCGGCAACAGCCTGAGCGCCACCATTTTGGAGGATGTGGACCCGAGCGCCCGTGTTGCCGCCGATGAGGCCTTCGGACCGGTGGTCACCCTGACTCCGGTGGGCAGCATGGCAGAGGCCTTTGCCCGGGTCAACGCCTCCCGCTTCGGCCTGCAATGCGGTATTTTCACGAACGATTTCAGCACCGTCATCCAGGCCCTGGACACCTTGGAAGTGGGGGGTGTCATCCACAACGATGTTCCTTCCTTCCGCGTCGACAGCATGCCCTACGGTGGCCTCAAGGACTCCGGTCTGGGCCGTGAAGGGGTCCGCTACGCCATGCGCGACATGCTGGAGGAACGGGTGCTGGTCTATCGGGTGTGAAGGGGCATGAAGCCGGCATATCGTGGCGGAACCCGGTCGGCGTCCTTCCCTGGACGCCGACCCGATTGGTTCCCCTTCAACCCCACTTCAGCGTTGCCCGCTCTGGAGTTCCGAACTCCCGGAGCGAACGTTTCGAAGAGGTTTTCCCTCACCCCTTCCGGACAGGCCGCCGGGCCAGGGAGCTTCAATCTCTCCACTGGTGATCCATCGGTCCCGACCCACCAACGGCGTCCCTTCCCTGGAACGCCCGGGAGCGCGATCCCTGCGCCCCGAAGAGAAGTTCAATGATGTGGACCGTGCTGCTGCATCATGGACACCAACATCGGTTGCACTGTCACCCAGTAAACCAATACGCCACAGGGAACGTGCAACACCCAGAGACGCAACCACTCTTGCCATTTCATCACCGTCACTCCTCTTTCAAGCAGTCGTCTCATCCTCCATCCTTGAGACCTTGACGGCTGTGCATCCTTGCACACCGGCTATGGGAGAGAGTATGAAAATATTGTGCCAACATTTACAACTTCCCAAAAGCCCTCAACCGTGCGACAGACCGCGAAAAAAAGCCCCGTCCAATCACCCGACGGGGCTGCCCAGAAACGCTCTCCCAGCCATGCTTGTTTGCCAGGGCGGGAATCATGACAATCATGCTACAGTTTGAAAATATTGGGTCTATTGCAGGCGATTTCTTTCGACCTGGAGCTTTTCCAGGGTTCCCCGGGTGCTGGCCGGGATTCCACTCCCTGAACCCTCCCACCAACCACGCACGTCGCTCTGCGTGGTTTGCAGATCTTTGGCCAAAGCCCGGATATAGACTGGCGAAATCAGGCCTTCTCCATACAAACGTCCCGCGATTTCTTGCAGTTCATGCACGGTCACAGGTCACTCTCCATCCTTGGAAATCAGACCGACAAAACGAGCGTGTCGGCCATCAGCCTACCGAATCGCCCCACATCCTGTGAGGAGGTCCGGCTCCTGCTGGAGTTAAGCAATTTTCTTGCCAGAAAAAAAATTGCTCCAAATTTATAAAAAAATCGCAACAATTCAACACCCTTGCAAAAAAGGTCGCAACGATCCGGTCTTGCCCTCATATTTTGGGATGCATCAAGCCTTCATGGCGGGTGCCGGCCTGTTGGCAGCTTTTGCCAAAATTTTGTCGCATGACCGTTCCTCCCCCGCTCATCATCCCAAGGCTCAGGGAACTCTTTCTTTTTAGGCTCGGGTCATGTATCTAGAACCGTTGGCAGGTGTCGGAATGGGTTGACCAAGACGATTTGTAACCATTCACCACCCTTGCAAGAAAAGCTTGGACATGAAAGCCTTTGTCAGGGCTTCGCCCCGAACCCCACCAGGGCGCTGCCCTGGACAAAGCCAGGGAGCCAGCCCCCTGGACCCCGATTCGTTGGCGGGTGGTGAATAGTTACGACGATTTTTTTTTCAAAGAAGGATGAAAAATGGCTTTATTTCATAAAAACAAGGAAGTGCAGCAAAAGATTGACGAACCCACTCCCGCACTCGCTGTTGACAAGCCCATCGTCGAAAAGCCAAGCGCAACGACCATCGCAGCCGGCACCAGGATAAAAGGAGAGATTGCAACCCGATGCAATCTCCAGATGGATGGGGAGTTTGAGGGCCAGATTACCTCGGAAAGTCTCGTGATGGTCGGCAAGTCCGGTCGCATCGAAGGACATGTCCACGCCAAAAAATTTGTTGTCTGCGGTCACTTCCATGGCCAGGCAGAGTGCGACGAGATCGAGATCCTGGCCGGTGGCAACGCTACTGGTCAACTGCTCTCCTCAATCATGGTCATCGAACGCGGCAGCTTTTTTGAGGGGGAGAGTCGGCTCAGAGAATCAACATCCCGTGCGACGCCAGCCCAGCCACTCCCACCCGTGGCCACACCTGTCGAATCCGCTGCGGAGAACAGCCCCCCCGAACCCCTTCCCAGGGTCGCACCATCCTCACCCCCGCCCCAAGAACGCAAGGGGACTGTCTACTCCAACACCGACCTCCTGAACGACCCCGCCCCACCCCCCTCGGCCACAAGGAAGATGCAACCCCCTGATCACGCATGACAACGCCGACGCATGGGGAGACGCATGGAGAGCGAGCCCCGGGCGACTGTCGGTATCAACCCTTCAAGGCATGTTGCACCAACCGCTGGATCACCTCGGCCCGGGTGCCTCCCCCCCACTTTTTGCTCAGGGCATCCAGATTACGGGCCAACTCTTCGCTCAACATCACGTTGACCAAAGCGTCTTTGTCGACCTGAAAAAAGACCTCGACAAAAAACGGCTCATCCTGAAACCGAAAAAATTTTCGGACACTCTCCAGGTGACTACGATAATCCACTTCATAGTCGGCGCCGACGATCACCGTCGGGGGAGTCAGATTGATCTGCCCACAATTGGCAAACCCCTCCATACGGGTCTGAATGCCGCCAGAAATCATGTTGCCAAGTTCAGCGAACCCATCTCTGGCTTCGTCCGTAAGAGTACGATACCCTTCACCAGAAAGGGCTCCAGCCAGTTGGCGCGCCACTTTGCTCGATGTCACCAGGCGAACCCCCCCATTGAATCCACCATTCATTCCCACCATGGCGGAGGCCTCGGCCCGTGCCGCCACATGGGGCACGTTTGAGGGTTTGGCCACCCCCTGGCCCGGAGTCACATCCACAAACAGCATGGTGTTGACGATCTCCATGACCGACTCCTCCGCCGCATGGAGGATCAATTCTTTCAAGTTTGGGTCCATAGCTCCCCTCCTGCAACGGCACTCCCCCACATTCTGCGGGTCATGCCGGACTTCCGTCCCCCCATCACTCCACGCCCCCTCCCCCGCCCGCTCCCAGACCAATCCCGGCAGTCTGGAATATCTCACTGTTGGCTGCGCTGATCCGCTGAATGCTCTGGATCATTTCGCGGGCCGTGCTGGTGGCCTCGGAGGCGTTGGATTGAATTTCATCCACCCGCTCGGCGATCATGTTGGTGGCCTCGGCGGTCTGACGGGAGAGATCTTTGACCTCATTGGCCACCACGGCAAACCCTTTGCCCGCCTCTCCCGCTCCTGCCGCCTCGATGGAGGCGTTCAAGGCCAACATGTTGGTCTGCCCGGCAATATTTTTGATCACCTTGACCGCCTTGCCGATTTCCTGGCTGGAGACGGCCAACTTTTCGATCACGGCAAAGTTGCTGCGTGCATGTTGGATTGCCTGTTCAAGCTCCCGGTTGGTCTCTTCCGCCTTGCGATACAAGGCATCCACCAGGGCCTGTGCCTCTTCCAAGGTACCGACTTTTTTGGCCATAGAATTTTTCCTTTTTATGTATCCGCTCAGCACTCACCAAAAAAAAGATTGTAACTATTCACCACCCTCTCAAGAAAAGCCTGGATATAAAAGCCTTTATCAGGGCTTTTCCCCGAACCCCACCAAGACTCTATCCTGGTCCCGCCAGGGAGCCAGCCCACTGGAGCCCGACTGGAAACTCCATCCAAAATGTCACCGGGCCATCGTTGACCAACTCCACATCCATATGGGCGCCGAACACGCCGCGTTGCACAACCACGCCTTCATTTTCCAGGAGCTCGCAAAAACGCTCGAAAAGGGGCTTGGCCAATAACGGATCCTCGGCCCCGCCAAAAGAGGGCCGATAACCTTTTTTTAAATCCGCTGCCAGGGTAAACTGGGAAACGCAGAGGAAACGGCCACCCACATCGCGGCAGGAGAGGTTCATGCGTCCCTGAGAATCCGCGAACATGCGCAGGCCCACCACCTTCCGCACGGCCCGCACGGCCACATCCTCTCCATCTCCTCGTTCTACGGCCAGAAACAACAAGACTCCCTGATCGATCCGTGCGACCTCGGCGCCAGAGACCCGCACTGCCGCCCTTGCCACCCGCTGCACCAAAATCCGCATGACGCACTATCCGGGGCGCAGTGCCGCGACAACGGCATCCAACACATCCTGGGCTGTAAACGGTTTGGCGACCATGATACACGCGCCCAATCTTCTGGCAACATCCAGACTCGTTTCGGCTGTCAAAACCCGTCCTCCGCCCGACAGGGCCACAATGCGGACGTTGGGTTCAAGACTCTGCAACTCCCGGATCACGCCAACGCCGTCCAACTCGGGCATCAACAGATCCGTGATGACCACGTCCGGTCGTTCGGTCTTATAGAGAGCCATTCCGGCCCGGCCATCGGAGGCGGTACGCACCTCGTGCCCTGCCTCCTGAAGGATGGCCAGCAAAAGTTGACGAATCACAGGATCGTCATCCATGACAAGAATGCGTGCCACACTCCACCTCCTGGTCTCCAAAGGAAAGGGCCGCCCTCCGTACATCTCCCCGGTAACGACCAACACTTTTGCGCAACCCGTCTCCCGGCATAACCGTACACCACTCGGCGACACATCAGGATCCAGGGGGCCTGCTCCCTGGCAGATCCAGGAAAGAGTCAGGGTGCGTCACGGTTTCGTTTCTACAACCTCCTGCCACGTCCTTTTTCCACTCTGGAGCAAAAGACATAACCGGCACTACGCACCGTCTTGATCAGTTGCGGCGAGCGGGGATCATCCCCCAACCGCCGTCGCAACCGGCTGACCTGCATGTCGATGGTCCGGTCGAAATGGTCGATCTCGCGTCCCCGCGTCAAATCCAAAAGCTGATCTCGCGACAACACCCGATTGGGATGGCCGAGGAAAATCGTCAAAAGATGGTGCTCACTGCCCGTCAGGGCCACAGAATCGCCCTGGGGGGAGGTCAGGTTGCGCGAGAGTGCATCAAGTGTCCACCCAGAGAAGCTGTAGACCACGTCATCCGGATCACCGGTCGCTGGAGTCGGCGACAAACGGGTCCGGCGCAACACGCTCTTGACCCGAGCCAAAAGCTCGCGTGGATGAAAGGGTTTGGGCAGATAGTCATCAGCCCCCATCTCCAACCCGATGATCCGGTCCATCTCCTCCCCCCTGGAGCTCAGGATGATCACGGGAATAGTCGACCGTGCCCGCAAATTCCGGCAGAGTACCAAGCCATCGTCCCCCGGCAGGACCAGATCCAGGATAACCAGATCCACCTGATCCATGCTACGTTCCAAACCCTGTCCATCTGGCGAGGTGCTGACCCGATACCCTTCCCTCTCCAGAGAACTACCCACAAGCTCCCGAATATCCGGATCATCATCGACGACCAAAATATGGACAGCAGGGGTGGTTCCAATCCCATTCTCGGTTTGATGATTCATATGCGACATGCACCACTCAGAAAACACACCCGGGAGACAATCAAAACGGTACCCGGGCGAACCTTCCTGGCCCTGATCCATCGGAAGGGGTTATTCCCAGGAACGGAAAGACCGGGTAAGAACCCCTCCATCCTTGCATCTATTGCAACAAGGGGCGGACGGAACGATTCATTCATATTGGACATCGATCCGTTGCAAATATTCCACCAAAGCTTCGATTTCGTGGTTGATTTCACCAATCTGTTCTTCCCTGGCACAACTCTCCACCCTGCGGCCAATTTCGGTGATGGCATCGAATCCATATCCCGCCCCGGAGCCTTTCATGCGATGGCCCATCACCCGCAAACTCTCCAGGTCGTGATTTTCCACAGCCAGACGCATGGCTTCCACGTCGCGCCAGCGATTTTGGATGTATCCCGGAACAATTTCCGCCAAATCCTTATCGATGTGGACCAATATTTTCTCAGCACCACTCCCCATGGAGATTTCCCCATTCAAGTTTGTGAACCACCTGACCGCCGAAAAAAAACAAGCCAAGTCTCCCCCCAGGTAAACCATCAATATAACGGAATTTTCTGCAAAGGAAAGACCTGCCGTAAAAGCCGGCCATCCCCTGGCCGGCGAAGCGCAGCGTGGAGTGGAGCAGAGGATCAGGGTCTGGCCTGGTCGTCGAGGGATTGATGGGGTAATTCCTGCAAAATCATCTTCTCGGCTCCATGGATATCCCCCGCAAGGTAGCGCTCCACCACCCCATCATCCAGAACCCTCCGCCAAAAATTTCCACGTGCCGTCAACTCCGGAAAACGCACGGAAATCATGCCCCGCCATCCGCTGAGCCATGTAGCCAAGGCGCCCATCTTTTCCGGGAGCGCTGCCGCAATCTTCCGCCGCAGGTAGCCGGCCAGGGCCGGGCTGGCGCCACCTGTGGAGAAGGCCACGGTCACAGGGGGGCGATGGATGACGGCTGGCCACAAGGCTGAACAATACCGCCGATGATCAACAACATTGACAAAGATGCGTCGACGTTCCGCTTCGACTTGCAAAATTGCATTGACATCAGAATCCTGCAAGGTGCTCAGGACAAACCAGACATCGTTCAGGTGATCTGGCCTGAAGCTCTCTTGCGAGCAAATCAACCTACCCGAATCCATCTGCGCGACCAGAACCGGATCCACCCTTTCCGCAAGCAGCAGGACTCTGGCGCCGGCACGGAGCAAAGCCTCCACTTTACCCACAGCTTCCCCTTCTCCACCCAATACCAGACAGGATCGACCACGCAGATCCAAAAAAACCGGTAGGCCAGGTATGATTTCTGGTGCAGGCATTGCCATGGACGACGCCATCCGCTTGGGGTTATCCTCTGAACATAACACGGTACGGACTGTGTCAGAAACACCTCAGCTTGCGAAAGGGACGCCCTTGGATACGGAACATTCGGCATCACGGTTTCTGGACGTGCGTGATCTACCGGCCCCTGAGCCCCTCTTTCAGATTTTGCGGCTCGCCGCCACGCTGACACCGGGGGAGAGACTCATTGTTCACCACAATCGCGTACCGTGCCTTCTCTATGCCAGACTGGCCGAACGCGGCCTTCAGGTCGTCACTGAACAACCGTCACCGGAATGGGTCGTTCTCACCATACAGTGCGCAACCCCAAAATGAGCCACCTCCACGCACGGGATGGCTCCACCGCGAGGCAAACCATATGACCGAAGAGGAAGTCATTCGGGAAATCGGCCTTTTGGCAAAAAAATACTACTCCGATACGCACTACTCCTGTGCCGAGGCCATCGTCAAAGCCTTTGCCGAGGTCTTTGCCCCGCACCGCTTCAATCCAGACACCATCACCCGCATTGCCACGCCCTTGAACGGTGGTTTTTCAGAACTCAAGAAGACCTGTGGCGTCCTTACATCCGGGTTTTTGGCCATCGGTATCGTCGCTGGCCGCGAAAAACCGGGGGACGAAGATGCCAAGGAAGAGGCCTACACGCTGGCACAGATTTACCATAACCGGTTCATGGAGTCTGTTGGCACAGACTCCTGCCAGGAATTGCTGTTGCGATGGAACACCCAGGGAGAGGAGAAGACACTTTGCAAGGAACACACACAAAAAATGGCTGAAATGCTTGCAAAAACCATCCTCCAGGTCGGTTTCCACGACCTGGAACTCGATTGAGGGCAGGGGACCGAAACCGGCCCACAGAAAAGACACATCCCCTGCGGCTGGAGAAGCCTGATCTGCCGACAACAACCCCGGGCATCCACGCACCAGGGCTCGGTTGCACGATCACGTCCCGTCAACCAAAGAAACCCGCCCCCCCCGACAGGTCAACCAGCCCGCCACTGAATGGCGGTCATCAGCAGACCATGCGCCGACCTGCGCGGGTGTTGTCCAGATCAAAACTCTTTGAACTTTGCTACGACCACACCACAAAACATGGTTTTTTCGTCAATAGCGATGATAGGATATCGTGGATTCAAGGGTTTCAGGTAACGCTGCCCCCCGTCGATGATCAACTGTTTGAAGGTACATTTGTCCTCGCCGGCCAACCCAACCACGACATACTGTTTATGAAGCGGTTTTTTGGTAGGATCCACCAGAAGGATATCCCCTTCGGTAAATTCGATCTCCATGGAGTCGCCGCTGACCTTCAGGGCAAAGACCAGGGGGTTGATTCTGTGAATGGCCGACACCCAATTGGACACCCTTGGGGAGATCAGGGATTTGCCCCAGTTGACCGCCTCTTCCCAGGAGATCAGGGGAACCCGACTCGGGGACTCCGTCTCTTCGACGCGGTAGGTCTCGGCCTGTTCGGCCAAGGCGCCCACGGGCTCGTTGTGGTAAGGGGACATGCTCATGGCAAGGCTCGCTCCCCCCCCGGTCACCATGTCACCCTGTCCCGTTTCCAACCAGACCGGATCCACACCACAAGTCATGGCAATAGCAACCGTGCGCCTGGATGATCTGGAACGTCCACACTCCAACTTGTGGACAGCCGTTTGGCTGATACCCACCCGGTCGGCCAGCTCCTTCTGGGTGAATCCGGCATGTTCCCGCGCCGTGCGGATGCGACTGCTGAGTTTGTTTGTTTGCTTCAGGTTCAGATTCATGGTTGTCTGCTTCTCAGGTTGAGCGTGTTTGACAAAAAACAAATCCCTCTTGTGTTGTAGCACGAGTGGGCGCACGTGTAAGCCCATCCGTCGCTTTGCAATTTGCATCTGAAGTTGCAAATTGCAGCTCGATATCTAAGGAATCTTTTCATTACCTGGAGATGGCATACGCCTCATTGATTCCCTGCCTGGGAGTATACTACACTTTCAAGTTATTTAAACTCCTTATTTTCGCCCACGGGATTTTTTCCGCATACGTCCCTGCCCGTGGGGTTTCGCCCCCACCCGCCCTGGTCGTAAAACAGAGAGGAATTACTTTAAACCGAGTCACCGCAAAAAAATGTTGACATGAAAGATTTTGCTGGCATATCGGAAGCTCTCTGGTTGCTTCCCTTACGCATGACAGACAAATCTCGACCAAACTTTCCACCAGGACAACATCCACCATGATCAAAACCAAATCTTTTGGCACGCTTCGGCCCAGGCAAGGCCAAAATCGCCCAGAAAAAGGGGATGCCATCGTATCTGAAGCACGTCAGTCACGTCAGGCTCGCGAAGCCGGTTACCGGGACCACTCCCTGAGAATCCATCCTTGGGTCTGTGCCCGCTGTGGCCGCCATTTCACCCGTGAAAACCTCCATGAATTGACGGTTCATCACAAAGATCACAATCATGACAACAACCCACCCAACGGCAGCAATTGGGAAAATTTATGTGTCTACTGCCACGACAACGAGCATGCCCGCTATCACGATCACCTGGCCAGTGGAGGCCAGGCTGCCCCTGTCCATGAAACCGTCGCATCTGCCACACACACCCCTTTTGCACATCTGATGGATCTGCTTGCAAAAAAATGAGCAACTTTTGTAACTGTTCAGCGCCTTTGCAAGAAAAGCTTGGACCTGAGCCAGATCCACCATCAGAAAGTGAGTCGCCATGTCAGCATCGGAGCCCCAAGGCAGCAAGGCCCACCCATACGACGAAGTCATCAAGGAGACCCAACGCATCGAGACGCTCCTCAGTCATTGTCTCTTACAACAGGAAAAAGTTGAACTGCAAGTCGGTGAGCAGGTACGCATCTACTTTACACGCATGGCGTCACCTCCCGCTACGACGGAAGTGGTTTCAACCGGACATGAAACGTCTGATCATCTTCCCTCGCCAATCAGCCAGGCAGACCCCATCCTCCAGCCCGAAGATCTGAAAAAAAGCATTTTTCTGGAACCCGTGGAGCCGCCCATCGGCAACGTTCAGATCCGCAAACACCCTGATATCCCTGTGACGATGCGCTTCTTCAACCGGATGCAGACCATCGAGGGTAAGATCCGCTTTTTGGGAACATGTCAAAACAATACAGACTCTCTCTTGCGCTTTACCCGCCCGGAGGAGTTTGGCTCTTTTCGCCAAAGACGCCACTACCGGGTCCGCGTCATCCCGACCCACCCGGCTATCTTGGCCCTCCACATGCCCGACAAAAAGACCATCACTGCAAAATTATGGGATGTCAGCGTGGGTGGCATCGCATGTCTCCTGCCCGGTCCGGTCGAAACCCTGCCAGCAGGAACCAAATTGATGGTTTCTTTGGAAATCCCCCATGTGGCGACATTGAGCCTGGCTGGTTACATACGCAACCATGAACCGGCTCCACGCCAACCCAACATCCCCTCTTCAACCCAAACCATAAAGGTGGGGATACAGCTGGACCAACCGGACAGAGTCCAGGAAGATCGCCTGAACATCATGGTCAGCCATATCCAACAGGCTTTTCTCGCCAGCCTTCGTCAGGAGAAGGATCGCCAACCTGAAAACGTGGCAGGCAACCGGCAGCCATCCGAGTTGACGAAATTGATGGCGTTGAAAAAGAAAAAAAGCCTGAGAGGGTGATGAATAGTTACAAAAAATTCAATATTTCCCGGATTCCGTCTGCTTCGGGGGTACATCTCTTTTCCCCACCGTCACCGTGAAGAAACGCCCCACATCCAGGAGTCTCCCGGCTACCCTGGCCACATCCTCCTGGGTCACCGAACGGATGCGTTCCGGCCACTTCTCCAGATAATCCGGTCCGCGTTGATAAAACCCGATGGCTGCCCATGTGGCGGCCAACTTGTCCAGTCCATCCAGTCGTAAAGGGAATGATCCGGTCAGGTAACGAACAGCATCCGACAATTCCTGTTGCTCGACCCCCTCATTGGCCAAACGCATGATCACTTGGCGAACCAGATCCAACGCCTCTTGTGCCGAGGCATTTTTAGTGTCGAGGGAGATGAACAACGGGCCCAGCGCCTCCAACGGTGAAAAAGCCGAATACACACCGTAAGCCAAACCTTTATCATCACGTATCTGTTTGAAAAGACGACTGCTTGATCCCCCACCCAAAATCTGATCCAAAACCGTCAACGCATAGTAATCCGGATCATGACGATTGATCCCCACCCTTCCCAGGCGGATCGCGGTCTGAGGCACGTCCATGTCGAGGTGGCGCGCCGATCCTTGGGGGACCGCCACTGCTGTCTCAAGCGGTGGCCAGGGGGACGGTTGATCATGCACACTGGAAAAGTGTTGCTCCGTCAAGACGCGCAACCGCGTCTGATCCACATCACCCGCCACAGCCATGACCATCCCTGGCCCGCGAAATCCCTCCTCCCGAAACTTTTGGACGTCCGCCAGAGAGATATGTTGGAGACTCTCCAAGGAGCCGTGGATCGGGTGGGCATAAGGGTGTCCGGCATAGATCAGTTCGTAGAGCAGGCGCCCGGCCTGAGTGGGCGCCCTCTCTTTCTCCCTGGCCAACTCCGCCATTTTGTCGGCGACCGCCCGGGCCAGGGCATCGGCATCGAAGCGAGGCTGCAACAAGGCCTGACCCAATGCAGCAAAAGCCTCCTCAAGATAGGAAGACAAAGTGGTCAAGCTGATTTCAAAACTATCCCGGGTCACCTCGGCGAACAACCGGATGCCATAATAATCAAGGTGTTCATGAAAGGCCTCCGCACTTTTCTCCCCGGCCCCCTCGTTGAACAGCCACGCCGTGACATCGGCCAACCCCTCCTTGCCGGCTGGATCGTAGGCACTGCCAGCCCGGAACAAAACCCTGACCTCCACCATCGGGTTGGCATGGCTTTCCACCAGCAACACACGTTCACCCCGGGAAGCCACGAACTCCTGGGCGCGCAAACCGGTTCCATCAGCCAGCAGAGGCTGGTTCCCAAGGGCAAGCGCCAGCAACAATCCGGTTAAAACCGTACCAAGGGTCCGTATCATTCAGAGACCTTCCGGGGTTTTGGTGTGGGAAAGGGCATCAAGACGCCAACGACCCATCGCTCGGAAGAGAGGTAACGTGCGGCGACTCGCTGCACATCCGCCGCCGTCACTGCGCGCATCCGTTCAGGAAAATGGATCACAAACTGGCGCCAATCCACGCCGCTGGTGATGGCTCGCCCCACATCCCAGGTCAATGACTGCACGGAGTCGCGTTCATAAACATGTTCGGCGATCAAAAAATTTTGCATCTTGGCAAGCTCACGTTCCGGGACCGGTTCCCGTCCCAAACGAGTAACCTCCTCCCGGACAGCCTCCTCGACCCGGGCCGGAAAAGCTCCTTTGGCAAGCAGAATGTGGAAGGTGAGAAAAACCGGATCCCGGCTGAGACTGGCGTAGTCAACAGTGACGGAGACGGCCAGTTTATCCTCCGTCACCAGACGCCGATACAGGCGACTGGAGAGTCCACGACCAAGGATGGCTCCAGCCAACTCCAGGGCAAAAGGGTCGTTCCCGGCGGCCCCATCAGTCATGGTTGGCGACAGAAAGCCCGCCATCCACAAGGGAACCTTGGCCTCTGCATCCAAAAAATCCAGACGGCGCGAAGTGGCAGGATACGGTTCCGGAGCCACCCGCTGCCGTTTGAGATGCGGGTCGCTGGGCAAAGGGGAAAAATAGTGACGGACTTTTTGTTCCGCTTCGGAAAATTCCAAATCTCCGCCGATCACCAGGGTGGCATTGTTCGGTGCATAATACCTCCGATAGAATGCATCCAGATCCGCGACCGAAAGCCGACTGATATCCTCCATCCACCCAATCACCGGGCGTCCATACGGATGCGCCTGGTAGGCTGTCGCGAGAAACCGTTCTCCCATGCGCGCCGCAGGCGTCGCCTCGCTGCGCATGCGCCTCTCCTCGCGGACGACCTTGTTTTCGGATTTAAACTTTGCCTCCCGCAACACCAGATTACGCATGCGGTCCGCTTCCATCCGCAACGCCAGATCCAATTGGTCAGCGCCCAATTTGATATAATAGTTGGTGTAATCTTGGGACGTAGAGGCGTTGTCGGTGCCGCCGTTGCGGGCGACGATGCGGGAAAACTCCTCCGGCGCCAAACTTTTGGTGCCCTGAAACATCATATGTTCCAGCATGTGGGCCAGGCCTGTTTGGCCAGCCACCTCATCCATCGACCCGACGCGATACCAAACCTGGACCACCACCACCGGGGCGCGTTTTTCGCGCAGCAGGACGACCTGCAAGCCATTCTCAAGGGTAAAGTCCCGATAGTCGAGCTCAGCAGCCTGGAGAGTCACCGTTCCGAGGAACGCCAACAATCCCAGAACGACGCGCAGCCCGATGCGGGCGGACCACCGCTCCTTTCCACCTGAACGGGCTATGGACCAGGAACTCATTGCAGCATACTCCTCGTGTCACTTGATCCAGCCCGGCAATTTTTCCTTCTGATCCCGCGACACCGGCTCCGATTTTCTGGCAGAGCCAGTTCCGAACAAAATACTCCCAGCCGTCTGGGTCGCATCTGGAGCACCGGAAACAGCCGCCGTACCGACGGCGCCGGCAACAGGGCGGGATCCCTCCCCATGATCGCTCCGAGTGGTTGTGGATCCCGTTCCACCCGAGCCCGGCAAGGGCGGCAGGAGATCCAGATCTGGCGGAATTTCAAGGGGTTCTCTTGTCGCAATGCGGCTGACATCCGGGGTATCGCTCTCCCACGGCAAACGAAATTTTCCGGAGCAGCCCGTCAACATCAAGGTCATAACCAGGCATGCAAAACAGACCATTGGCCTCATGATTCCCCGTCTCCCGCATGGAAAAAATGTTCCCAGAGCAACATACCGATCCCCAGGGTGATGGCGCTATCCGCCACATTGAACACCGGCCAGGAGAGATCATGCCAATGAAGGTGAATAAAGTCCACCACCCATCCCCAACGCAGACGGTCCACCAGGTTACCCACGGCGCCTCCCAGAACCAGCGCCAAAGCGCCGGCAGACCAATATCGCGTCGACAACCTGATCAAATGCAGCATCAAACCGATCGCCAACACAGCCACTCCGGCCAGGATGCCCAGTCGCCAGGGCGCCGACCACCCGGCAAACAGCCCAAACGCCGCCCCGATGTTGTGGACGATCACCAGGTCGATGAAGCCGGGGAGAATGACCACACCTCCATCGACCAGGGTGAGGGATGCCATCCATTTGGTCAACTGGTCTGCGGCCAAAACCAGAAGCGCTACAAAAATGCCGAATTGGGTCATTGTTTCTGGATACCCCGACCGGTTGATGTCAAATCTTCCTCCTCATGCCCCCGGTCTTTCGGCATGGGATGCGGATCTGCGGCAAACCAGGCACGGGCTTCGGCGACATCCCGAACGATTCGGGCCTGCAGGGCCCCGGCATCGGGAAAATGAATTTCATCCCGCAAACGTTTGCGAAAACAGATTCTCAAAACACGCCGGTAGATGTCGCCGCACGTAACGAGCAGGTGAACCTCCAGGCGGAGTCCTTCGCCGCCAAAGGTGGGATTGTCACCCAGATTGGCGACCGCAGGCAGCCACACCTCATCCACAAGCACCTCCACCACATAAACCCCCGGCGGAGGATGCAACAATCCTTCCAGACGAAAATTGGCGGTGGGAAAACCAAGTCCACGTCCCCGGCTGCGCCCGTGGACAACACGCCCTTCCACCTCAAACGGGCGCCCCAGCAAACGCTCCGCCATGGCAAAATCACCAGCCTGGACACACTCCCTGACCCGGGTGGAGGAGATGGTCTTCCCCTCCAGCTGGCAGGCCTCCTGCCGATGCACGCCAAACCCGTGGCGGGCGCCCAACTCCTGAAGCAGGGGATACGTCCCCTTCCCCCCGGCGCCAAATCGGAAATTAAACCCCACGAGAACCTCCCGCACCTGCAAGGCCCCCACCAAAAACCGATCGACGAAACGATCAGGCCCGAGGGCGGCAACATCCCGCGTGAAGCGAATCAAAAACAAGCCATCCACACCATGCCGGCCCATCCAGCGCACTTTGCCACGCAGCCCGGTGATGCGTGCGGGAGCGGAGATCGGCAACAGCAGGCGCTTGGGATGAGGCTCGAACGAGATGGCCACTGCCTTGGCGCCGTGCTGTCCCGCCAACGCCCGCAATGTCTGGAACACCGCCTGATGCCCCAAATGAACGCCATCGAAGTTGCCAATGGTGACAACTGCGCCGCGAAACGTCTCTGGAAAATTTTGCACACCACGTATGATTTGCATACAGGATTCGTGCCGACCCCTCTGCGTCCCATTCCATCCGCCGGCGCCGGTTGCCACCAGCCAAAACCCATCAACCGTGAGCAAGCTACCCAAAGCCGGTTTGTCAGTCAACGCAAGACGCGGGTTGAAATGCTCACGGGACCGGATTAGATTGCGGGGTGCCGCATCGTCATATTGCCCTTGAGGGAGCCGGAACACATGTTGAACGTCTTGCGTCGTAGCGCCAACAGCATCATCATCAAAGTTCTTCTGGTCTTCCTTGCCATCTCCTTCGGCATCTGGGGCATTGGCGACTATGCGCAGCGTGACTCGGAAACTCCGGTCGCCAAGGTGGCGGGGTATTCAATCTCCCAAAGGGAGTTCCAGCAGGCCTACGAGTCGTTTCTCAACAATCTGCGGCAAAGCTCCAACGGCAAGCTGGACAAAAAGACAGCTGAACTCCTGGGCATGAAACAGCAGGTTCTGGTGCGCATGATCCATCGTACCCTGGTCCAGGATATGGCCCGGCAACTCCGTCTCTCCGTCTCATCCGACCGGCTGCGGGGCCTCATCGCCGCCAACCCGGCGTTTCTCTCCGATGGTCAATTCGACGAAGAGCGGTATCGTGCCATTCTGCACCGGGAGCATCTCAGCCCATCCCAGTATGAGGCCAACCTGGCCGTGGATTTGACCCTTTCCCAACTCGAAAAAACCCTGAGTCAGATCCCTCACCTGCCCAAATTGCTGCAAAAAGATTTGTTCCAGATGGAGCATGAGGAACGGACCATTCACACGCTGACCCTTGATCCGCGCAACCTTGAGGCAGAAATCAAGGTCACACCGGAACTTTTGCAAGCCTACCACGCCATGCATCAGACCCGTTTCATGACCCCTCTGCAAGTCAAGGTCGCCTATGTGACCCTGGATGCCGGGAGTGTCCGGGCGGATATCCAGGTCAGCGACCCGGAGATCGAAACCTACTATCAGGAACACCTGGCCGACTATCAGACGGAAGAGTCCCGTCAGGTCCGCCATATTCTGGCCAAGGCCTCCGCCGATGCCAGGGAGAGCGCCCAGGCTCTGGAAAAGATCCGCCAGGCCAAGGCCCGTATCCAGGGCGGCGACTCCTTTGCCGATGTAGCCCGCCAACTCTCCGATGATCCTTCAGCATCCCAGGGTGGAGATCTGGGCCTCCTGAAACATGGCATGACCGATCCTGTCTTTGAAAAGGCAGCCTTTTCGCTGGCTGAAAAAGGGCTCTCGGATCCCGTCAAGACCGATTTCGGTTATCATCTGATCCAGGTTGATCACATCCAACCTGCCGTCGTTCGTTCCTTGCAGAGCGTCACTGCCGAGATCCGCAGCCAGATCATCGAAGAAAAAATTCAGGATGCCATCTATGCCCGCTCCGTCACCTTGGAAGACCAACTGACACCTGAAGTCGATCTGCAAACCCTGGCGAAGGATCTCCGCCTCGGTTACCACGAGACCGATCTTTTCCAACACGATGATCCTCGTTTGCAGGGAGTCGAAAAACAGCCCAAATTCCAGGAGTCCGCCTTTGCCCTTGCCAAGGGGGGGCAGTCACCTCCCATCGAGGTGAGCGACAACACCTTTTTGGTTCTCAAGATATTGGACCGGCGGGAACCTCAGGCCATGAAACTGGACGAGGCCAAGGTACAGGTTGAAAAGGCGCTGCGTGCCGAGCAGGCCGGTCAGGAGGCCCGCAAAACCATGGAAAACCTTCTCCAGGCCATCCGCAAAGGGGAAAAATCCTGGGATGGGGCCGAAAATTTCCGCCCTGGCATCCATGCGGGCAGCTCTGCCCCGTTCACCTATGGTGGGCCCAGTCAAACCGCACCGGCCAGCAGCATTCGCAGAGCCGCTTTTCAGCTCTCCATGCAAGATCCTCTCTTCCCCACCATCGTGCATGACGGCAAAAACTTGACCTTGATCCGCCTGACCGGCATACGCCACCCCACCGCCAACGCCGACGACCCGCCCTATAAAAAATCGTCGGACGCCATGCGCAGCGAGCTGGGCAGTGAAATTTGGGATGGTTTCCTGGCCGAGCTGCGCCGACAAAATGACATTCAGATCGACCAGAAAGTTTTGGATACGTTTTGACATGCCAGCCAAGAACACACTCAAGGCCATTCCGATCATCGATGCCCATTCCGCTCAGCGGGTCGGGGGCTTTTGCGCCTCCCTTGATGCCGTCACAACCGCCGAGTTGAGCGCCCTGCACCACCTGCGGGCATTGCACTCTGAAGCCGATGTCATCAAATCGCGCCTGGCCGCCACCCCGGATCCGGCAGCCCGGGAGGCGATGCAACAGCGGCTGATCACCCTGCGTCAGGATGCCGCGCATTGGCGCCAGATCCGTGAACAGGCCACTCAGGAAAAACATGTCGCTCTGGGCCATGCAACCCTGCCTGCCCTGCCGATCCTGGAACCTCATCCAAAACGTAACTATTCACCACCCTTGCAAGAAAAGCTTGGACATGAAAGCCTTTGTCAGGGCTTCGCCCCGAACCCCACCAGGACACCGTCTTAGGCCCTGCCAGGGAGCCAGCCTCCTGGACCCCGATTCGTTGCCGGGTACTGAATGGTTACGCTTTGCCCATTCCGATAGTGGCTTGAGATGGGGTCTCTGAACAGTTACAAAAAGGGAATGTCATGTCGGAAATATCGGGAACAGACGCGGCGGTCGGGGAGTATTTTCTCGGGGATCGTCCAGAGGTCATTCAGCGCGTCCCCGAGTGGGCGAAAAGCGTCCTGGATGTCGGCTGTGGCGCCGGTCTGCTGGGGAAAAAACTCAAGGAGCGCGGCGTCAGCCGCGTCACGGGGATTGAACTGAACCCGGAAGCGGCACAGCTGGCAACCAGGCATCTGGATGCCGTATACACCGGTGATGCGGCCTCCATCCCGCTGGATTTTGCGCCAGGGGAGTTTGACACCATCATTTTCGCCGATGTCCTGGAACATCTGGTCAACCCCGGTGGACTCCTCGTGCGGTTGCGGCCCTATCTGGCCCCACATGGGGTCATTGTCACCAGCATTCCCAACGTGCGTTACTTCGGCATGCTCCACCATCTCGTCGAGGGCCACTGGACCTACGCCGACAGCGGCATCCTGGATCGCACCCATCTGCGTTTTTTTACCATTCGCGAAATGGTCAACATGTTGACGGCTGCCGGTTTTCGTCTGACTGACGTTTATGAAAATCTGAATCAACAATATTACGAACGGCAACCCACCTCCTATCCGGCAGAGTTTACCAACGCCCGCTTGCGCATCACCGGATTGAGCGACTTTGAGTTTCGGGATCTTTTCGTCTTTCAATACATTTTGGTTGCGGCCCTGCCATGACACACCCCTGAATGGAAACCTTATGGGGGCCGGCCCTGGTCTTGATGGCCGTCGTCATTCTGGTTGGCGCCATCGTGCAGGGGTCCGTCGGATTCGGTCATGCCCTGGTGTCGGCGCCCGTGGCCATGCTGGTGTTGCCGGAGTTGGTTCCCGGCCCCATCATCGTGGTCAGCCTCGGCGTCACGCTGGCCACCCTTGCCCGCGATCACAAGACGATGGGACGCCCCCAGGGGCTCCTCTGGATCCTGGTCGGGCTTTTTCCTGGCCTTGGTTTGGGGTCTCAGGCCCTGGTTCTGCTCTCCCTGCGGGAGACAGACCTTTTTTTTGGCGGCGCCGTCCTGGTGACCGCCGGGATCTCCTTTGCCGGATGGCGGGTGCGCATCCACCCCCTGACCCTTGTTCCGGCTGGCCTCCTGGCTGGTTTCATGTCCATCACCACAACGATGGGTGGACCTCCCCTGGCCATCGCCCTTCAGGAGCTTCCCGGACCTCAACTGCGTGGAACCCTGGCGTTCTCCTTCATCGTCAGCACACTGACCTCACTCTCCGTCCTGCACGCCATCCACAGATTCGGCAGCAAAGAACTCAGCGTGGGTCTGTCGCTGTTGCCCTTTGCTCTGTTGGGTGTCTTCCTGTCGGCCCCTTTGGCCCACTGGCTTGACCGGGGCCGAACCCGCACCGCAGTCCTGTTGCTTGCGGCAGCCGCCGGTCTGCTCGTCATCATCCGGCAACTCACCCCCACATGAGCCGCACGGCCCCTGTCGACAGGCTCGTCAGGGTCAACGGGAATCAGCGGCGCTGGTTGACCCACATTTTGGGTTTCGGCGCCGCCTGACGGAATTGGAACATGTCCCGAACCTGCCGGGCAACGCCCTCTCCGTCCAGGAGAAGTTCGGCCCGCAACTCCTTGCGGGTGCCCTGCGGAATGAAGGTATCGGGTATGCCCAGGGTACGCACCTGTAGCCCCGCGTCGAGAAAACCATCGGAGGCAAGAAACTCCAGCACGGCGGCGCCAA
Organism: Magnetococcales bacterium; assembly: GCA_015231175.1. Classification (NCBI taxonomy): domain Bacteria; kingdom Pseudomonadati; phylum Pseudomonadota; class Magnetococcia; order Magnetococcales; species Magnetococcales bacterium. The sequence continues at coordinate 31,967 of JADGBZ010000011.1, forward strand.
AGCCGCCACATATGGAGTTCTCCTCCAAAACCATCATGGCGCCGTGGCCGGCGGCCTCACGCAGCAGAGCCATGTCCAAAGGTTTGACGAAACGGGCATCGTAGACGGCAGGCTGGATACCCTCCCGTTTGAGGATATCGGCGGCCATCAGGGCAGCATGCACCATGGAACCGACGGCAACCAACGCAATACCCTTGCCCTCGCGCAGACGCCGCCCCACACCAACGGGAAGGGGCGTGGGCAGAGCGGGATCCAGACCCATGGCGGCGCCCCGGGGATACCTCAGGGCAACCGGCTTGCCGAGGGTCAGGGCCGTGGCGAGCATATGACGCAGTTCATTTTCGTCAGCCGGGGCCATCAACACCATGTCCGGGATGGCACGCAGAAAAGTCAGATCAAAAGCCCCGGCATGCGTCGCCCCATCTTCACCCACAATGCCGCCTCGATCGACCGCAAAAACCATGGGCAGTTTTTGCAACACCACATCGTGGATGATCTGGTCATAGGCACGCTGCAAGAAGGTCGAGTAGATGGCCACGACCGGCAAGAGACCTTCACAGGCCAAACCGGCGGCAAAAGTGACGGCATGCTGCTCGGCAATACCGACATCGAAAAAGCGCTCCGGAAAACGCTCCTGGAACAGGTTCAGGCCTGTCCCCTCCGGCATGGCCGCCGTTATGGCGACGATGCGCCGATCCTTTTCGGCCAGGGAGACCAGAGTTTCGGCAAAGACCTGGGTAAAGGAGGGAATGACCCCATTGGACGGCAACCTCCCTGTCGTGCGGTCAAACGGCTGGACGCCATGATAGGTGCAGGGGCTGGCCTCCGCCGGTGGGAATCCCTTCCCCTTGCGGGTGACGACATGCAACAAAATGGGGCCGGAGAGGCGTTGTATATTGCGCAACGTGGGCAACAACTGGGTAAAGTCGTGTCCATCGATGGGGCCGAAGTAGGTAAACCCCAACTCCTCGAACAACGTCCCTGGCGTGATCATGCCTTTCATGTGTTCTTCGGCGCGCCGGGCAGCGCCCAGGAGCGGTTCGGAAATTTTTTTCAGGACACGCCCGGTGCCATCCTTGATGGTGGTATAGATCCGTCCGCTCAGGATGCGGCTCAAATAAGCCGACATGGCGCCGACATTGGGGGAGATGGACATCTCGTTGTCATTGAGAACCACCACAAGACCCAAACCCCGGTGCTGCCCTGCATCGTTCAGGGCCTCGAAGCTCATGCCAGCCGTCATGGCCCCATCGCCGATGACGGCGATACATTTGCGTTTCTCCCCTTTCTGCCGCGAGGCAATCGCCATGCCCAAAGCCGCCGAGATCGACGTGGAGGAGTGTCCGGCGCCAAACGGGTCATAGGGGCTTTCCACACGTTTGGTAAATCCGGACAAACCATGCCGTTGGCGGAGGGTGCCCATGCGGTCACGGCGACCGGTCAGGATTTTGTGCGGATAGGATTGGTGACCCACATCCCATATCAAACGGTCTTCCGGGGTGTTGAAAATGTAGTGCAGAGCGATGGTCAACTCCACCACGCCCAGGCTGGCCCCCAGGTGACCCCCGGTCCGGGACACTGTGTCGATGGTCAACTCCCGCACCTCACTGGCCAACAGAGGCAGCTCGGCCTCGGCGAGTTTGCGAAGCTGGGATGGTTCGTCGATCTTTTCCAGGAGAGATGTCATATCCAAAGCGGAATCAATTGGTTCTGGAGATAGTAAAACGAGCCAGATCCCGCAGGGGATGGGCGGCATCCTGGAAGGACTCCAGGCTTTTCAGGGCCTCGTCCACCAAGAGTTGCGCTTCCATGCGAGCCTGACCCAGACCGATGAGAAACGGATAGGTCGCCTTGGATTTATTGCGATCCGATCCGGTGTTTTTGCCCATAAGCTTGCTGTCGCCGATTTCATCCAGGATGTCGTCGGTAATCTGGAATGCCAATCCGACGGCCTCCCCATACCGTTTCAAATGTTTGATCTGCTCGGTATCGCCCCCGGCAAGGCGGGCTCCCCCCACACAGGCCATTCGAATCAGGGCGCCCGTTTTATGGATGTGAATGTTTTGCAGTTCAACGTGGTCGATAAGGCGGTTTTCCGCTTCCATGTCGAGCATCTGGCCGCCGACCATACCGGCCATGCCAGCCGCCTTGGCCAACTGGGCCATGACATCCAACTGCACTTCGGCTGACTGACCGGGAACGGGGTGCTGCGCCAACAATTCAAAGGCAAAGGTGAGAAGGGCATCGCCGGCCAGGATGGCGGTGGCCTCGTCAAATTTTTTATGGCATGTCGGCCAACCCCGGCGCATGTCATCGTTATCCATGGCGGGGAGATCGTCATGGATGAGGGAGTAGGTATGAATGCACTCCATGGCGCAGGCGAAGGGCATGACCGAATCCATCTCGCCTCCCACCGCCTCCGCCGCAGCCAGAGCCAGAACGGGACGCAACCGCTTTCCCCCAGCCATGAGGCTGTAGCGCATGGCCGCATGCAGACGCTGCGGCAGGCGGTTCTCCGAAGGCAGATAGCTCTCCAGGGCCGCATCCACCTTGGCCTTCATTCGACCGAGATAGGATTGCAGATCCACGGGCTCAGCCGTCCCTCTGGAAAGTGGTTTGCAGGGGAACAGTCAAGGTTTCAATCCTTTTTTCCGCTGCATCCAGACGTTCCTGACAGGCCTGGGCAAGCTTGACCCCTTCTTCAAAGGCAGCCACCCCCTCATCGAGGGAGAGATCGCCCAGCTCCAGACGCTGCACCAAAGCTTCGAGACGACCCAGAGCGTGTTCAAAGTTCATGGTCTGCATGATCACTCCCCAGATGCGCGCCCCGACGACCACCCATGTCGGGGGAGATCACGACCCCTCCCCCACAGACACTCAACCCCCACCGCTGGGCATGAACATAACAGACACGTCGCCGAGGATCAACGTTCCAGTCCATCAATCCATGGTTGCGCGGCTCATGGGGTCAACTTGTTTCCAGATAGGTGTAGTCGTTCAAGGCCGCCGCGTAGGCGCGAACGAAGGCACGGGCCTGGTCCGGATTGGCGCGCCCCTCACTGACGGCCTTGCGGGTCAGGCGGCTGACGCGGCGGACAAGCTCCTCCGGATCATAGGAGACATAGCGCAAGACATCACGGACCAGTTCGCCGGCAAGAATCTGCCGAAACTCCCACCCCTTGGCCGTTTCTGCAACGGAGACATGGACCACGTTGGTATCACCGAAAAGATTGTGCAGATCTCCCAGAATCTCCTGGTAGGCGCCGGTCAGAAATGCCCCCAGCAGGTAAGGCTCCCCTTGGCGCAGGGGGTGTAACTCCAGGGAGTTTTTGGCCCCACCTTCGCGATGGATGAAACGATCCATGCTGCCGTCGGAATCGCAAGTGATATCCTGGAGCGTGCCCAGGCGGGTGGGCCGCTCGTTCAGGCGATGGATGGGAAGAACCGGAAAAAGCTGGTCGATGGCCCAATGATCCGGCAACGACTGAAAAATGGAAAAGTTGCAATAGTATTTGTCGATCAGGTACTCCATGGTGGAGAGGAGTTCCGGTGGGGGGTTGTCCATTCTCTGGGCCATCTCCTCGATGCGAAAAGCGATCTGACGGATCAGACGCTCCCCCTTCGACCTTTGCACCAGATCGAGGGCGCCGAGGGCAAACATTTTCTGAAAATCATCCTTGAGCTGCAAAGTGTCGTGCCAGACTTCCAGGGCATTCTTTTCATTCAGGTCGTGCAACATCTCAACAAGTTCCTGAATTTCCGGGGCATCCTGCGGGTTCTGGGTGACTGGCCGGTCGAAGGGAACCGAACGGGCCACCTCCAGAACATTGACGACCAGCATGGCGTGATGGGCGGTCAAGGCGCGACCACTTTCCGAAATGATGTTCGGATGGGGCAGATCCTCGTTGTCACACACCTCCAGGAGGTAGGCGACAACATCGTTGGCATACTCTTGAATGGAGTAGTTGACCGAAGAGTCCTCCGTGGTCTGTGATCCGTCGTAATCGACCCCCAAACCACCACCGATATCGACATACTGAACGTCACAGCCAAGGTGGCGCAATTCAGCGTAGAAACGCGCCGCCTCCCGAAGGCCATTCTTGAATTTACGAATATTGGTGATCTGGGATCCGATGTGAAAGTGCAGCAGACGAACACAATCCAGCATGCCCCGGGATTGAATGGCTTCGACGGCGTCCAGAATTTCCATGGCGGTCAGGCCAAATTTGGAGAACAACCCCCCGGAAGACTCCCACTTGCCGGAGCCACTGGCCTCCAGTTTGACGCGCAGGCCAATGTTGGGGCGAATGCCTAATTCGTCAGCGATCTGAAGAAGCTTGGTCAGTTCCTGCGGTTTTTCCACCACGACATGGATATGGCGACCCATCTGCTGGCCCATGAGAGCCAAGCGGATGAACTCCTCATCCTTGTAGCCGTTGCAGATGATCAGGGCGTCAGGATTGTCGAGCATGGCCAGGACGATTTGCAATTCCGGGCGCGAGCCAGCCTCCAGGCCCATGTCGACACTGTGGCCAAACTGGACAAGCTCTTCCACGACCTGCCGCTGCTGGTTGACCTTGATCGGGTATACGCCCAGATATTGCCCGGCGTATTCATACTCTTCCCGAGCCATGCGGAAACAGGTGTGGAGGGTCTCGATGCGCACGCGCAAAATATCTGAAAAACGGATCAGGACGGGCAGGGAGATACCTCGGCCCTGAATGTTTTCAACCAGCTCCATCAAATCAAGGGTCGGCCCCCGTGTCAGCAGGGGGGCCACGGTCAGATGACCCTGTTCGTTCGCGCCAAAAAAGCCGATTCCCCAACCTTGCACATTGTAAAGGTTGAGAGAGTCTGCACTGGTCCAGAGATCGTCCGGATCGGCGGAAGAGGCAAGAGGCGCGGACTCGGTTGAATTTTCCATGTCAAGGATTCTCGGCAGCGGGCAACCTCGCCCTTTTCATGACACCAGCGTGTCACAACACCTTGTGACGCCATCAGGCCACAGTGCCGGAGAGAGATGACCCTTTTTACCGGTTTTGTCAACCGATACGGAAAGATCAACCATGCATGACCTCGCACAAGACAAACCCCATGGCACCCTCATGAGCGCGCAGATTTTTTTGCTCGCTTGGAAGAGGGTTTGCCTGCAACCCCGGACGAAGGGGGAACAGAATGCCGTTCCGGCGCCTTCTGGGGGGGAACCGGGGTGGTGGCGGAAAGCTGCTGGCCGTGGCTGTTTGGCAGAAGACTTTCGAGTGTCTGGCGAAGTTCGGTCAAACGACGCGATGTATCCTCCCAATCCCGATTTCTCAGACTTAAAGCACGATCTTTCTGGTTGAACCGCATGTTGCCGCCCCCCCCTTGCAGCATGAACAGGATGGCGGAGGGTTCGATATTCGGCTCTTCGTGGAAATGGATCACTCCCCCCTTGGGGCCGGCCTCCAGTTTGGTGATCTTCATGATCCGGCAAAGACCCTTGATGCGCAATACCTTGAGCAGATTATCCACCGACTCGGGAAGCGGACCGAAACGGTCCAGCAATTCGTTCCGCATGTCGAGAATCTCATCGACCGTGGTCAACTGGGCGATCCGCTTGTACATGGGGAGGCGGTGGTGTACGTCGGGAACGTACTCCTCCGGAATGAAGGTCGAGAGATTAAGATTGATGATGGTGGATATTTCCGGGGGGGCATCGCCGGCTTGTTCACCGGCGGAGTTGGTTTTGAGGGCGGCGATGGCCTCGCGGAGCATTTGATGGTAGAGGTCGAAGCCCACTTCGCGAATTTCCCCGGACTGCTCATCGCCCAAAATATTCCCCGCACCACGAATCTCCAGATCGTGGGTGGCCAACATGAACCCTGCACCCAAATCTCCTAAATTTTCAATAGCATCAAGGCGTTTTTGGGCGTCTGCGGTGAGTGTTTGCGGCGGCGGAATCAGGAGGTAGGCATACGCCCGATGGCGCGAACGACCCACCCGTCCCCGCAATTGATGCAATTGACCGAGGCCAAACTTGTCCGCCCGGTGAATGATGATGGTATTGGCCGAAGGGATGTCCACGCCGTTTTCGATGATGGTGGTGCAGACCAGGACGTTGAACTCCTGACGGTAGAAGGACATCATGACCCGCTCCAACCGGCTTTCGCGCATTTGGCCATGGGCCACGCCCACCTTGGCCTCCGGAACCAGTTCGGAGACCATGGTGGCGGCCTTGTCGATCTCCTGGACCCGGTTGAACAGGTAAAAAACCTGCCCCCCGCGATAGATCTCCCGCAGGATGGCCTCGCGAATCTTCTGCCGGTCAAATTGCGTCACGATGGTACGGATGGCCAGCCGGTTGGTGGGTGGCGAGGCAATGATGGAGATATCGCGCACACCGGACATGGCCAGATTCAATGTTCGTGGGATGGGTGTGGCCGTCAGGGTGAGAATGTCCAGGGTCGCCCGCAATTTTTTGATTTGCTCCTTGTGGGAGACACCGAAACGTTGCTCCTCATCGACGATCAACAGGCCCAGATCCTTGAATTGGATATCCTCCTGCAACAAACGATGGGTGCCGATCACCACATCCACCCCTCCCGAGGCCAGCGCCTGTATGGAAACTTTCAATTGGGCGGGTGTCCGAAACCGGGAGAGAAGCGCCACCTGGATCGGATAGGGCGCCAGGCGACGGGAGAAGGTTTCAAAGTGTTGCTGGGCCAGGATGGTGGTGGGCACCAAAACGGCAACCTGTTTACCGTCCATGACAGCGCGAAAGGTCGCCCGCAACGCCACCTCGGTTTTACCGAAACCCACATCACCACACACCAGGCGGTCCATGGGTTTTTTGGCAGCCATATCCTCCAACACGGTTTGGATGGCTTGGGCCTGATCGGGTGTCTCTTCAAAGGGAAAGGAGGCCGCAAACTCCTGGTAAAGCGGATCCGGGGGAGAAAAGGCAAACCCCTGCCGGGACTCGCGCTGCGCCTGAAGCTGGACAAGTTCCGCAGCCATTTCCATGATTCTGATGCGGGCGCGTTGGGTAACCTTTTCCCATTTGCCGCTGCCCAACTTGTCCAGAACGACGCCATCGCCGCCGGAATATTTGCCGACCCGATCAAGATTTTCCACTGGAACGTAAAGTTTGTCATCGTCGGCATAGAGGATGACCAAAAAGTCGTTTTTGATCGTCCCTACCGCCAGGGTCACCAAGCCGCCAAAGCGGCCTATGCCATGGTCCGTATGCACGACCAGATCACCGTGGCTCAGCTCGGCAAAGCCGGCTATCAATTGATCCAGATAACGTTGATCCAATTGCCGACGTCGCACGCGCAGGCCGAAGATGGCCTCTTCCGTGATGATGGCCAGACGCAAGCGCCGGTGCAGGAAACAGTCGACCAGGTCGCCAACCGAAAGGTAGACGGTTCCTTTAGGCGAGGCGGTGAGCATGGCCTCCCAGTCAGGCACATCCCGGACATGAATCTTTTTGTCTTCCAGCAACTCCCGCAGGCGTTCCTTCTGGCCGACGGTGCGCACGACCATACCGACCCGAACATCCTCCTCCCAGAGTTGGTGAAGATATTCGGCAACCTTTTCCATGACCGATTTGGTTTCCGTCTCATAGCCACGGAAAAATTCCGGCACGGATTCAAACCCGAAACTCAGATGATTTTCAGCAGGACGATCTCCGTGCCGAAGGGCCAGGGTGGGAAAGGGCGCCAGAAGTTGCGGAAGCGTTTCCGGCAACAGGTAGAACATCTCTATGGGGAGGCAGGGACGTTTCTCCTCCTGTGCCAGGGAAAATCGCTCCAGAATCTCGCCATGCCGTTCCGCGACCAGGGCATCGAACTCCGGATCCAGCAAAAAAATGGTTCCCTCCGGCAAATAATCGAACAACGTGGCAGTATTTTTGTAGAAAAGCGGCAAATACTGTTCCATCCCCGGATGGAGCGCTCCCTGGGAAATCTTTCGATACAGTTCATGTTCTGCCGCGCCGGCGCCAAAGTGGCTGCGGTATTCGGTCCGAAAGAGGCTGATGGACTCCTCGTTCAGGATCACCTCGCGGACAGGCAGGGCACGAACGTAGGGAATATCATCGGTTGAGCGTTGCGTCATCGGGTCAAAGAGACGCATGGTCTCCACGCTATCGCCGAACAACTCGATACGGACGGCCTCTTCATGACCGGGAGGATAAAAATCCAGAATGCCACCGCGCACGGCAAACTCACCCGCCTCGGCGACCTGTGATGTGGCACGGTAACCAGCCTCGGTCAAAAAGGCGCGAAAGCTCGGCAGATCGATACGATCACCCACAGCTATGAAAAATCCATGTCTGGCCAGGATGGCTGCCGGGATCAGGCGCTGCATGATGGCATTGACCGTGGTGATGACAATACCAGTCGTGACATGGTCATCATCTCCACTCTGCACCGGCCCCAAACCACACATCTGGGTCAGACGGTAAAGCGTGGCAACCCGTTCGCCAACCAGGGGACCGAAGGGAGAAAGGGGTTCGAACGGCAACACCTCCCACGCCGGAAAAAGAAGCAACTCCGGCATGGGATTGGCCTTTTGCGTAAAGAACAACATCTCCCTGTAGACAGTCTCGGCCCGGCTGGCGGAGTTGACCACCAATACCAGAGGTTTTTGTCGTTGGCGCGCCAAAAGGGAGACCACCCACGATAACGAGCTCCCGGAGAGTCCGGAGAGCCCGGGAAACGGGGGGGGCTTTTTATCCAGAAGCGGCTGAATGATGTCCCAGAAAATCTTCGATAAATCAGCTGGTTTCATGCCTGGTCGGCCATTCATGGTGGGGCGCCGGGGTCAACTCCCTCGGATGGGGAACGGCGGACAGAGCGGAGTCAGGAAGTTGTTTTTTCGCAAAAAAATAACGCCATCAGCGTGACGATGCCCATAATCATATTGTTAAAGTCATATTCATACAAACGGCCCATGCCAACGCCACGGACAGGTTTCCGGCAAACGATGACAGGCCATTCAGCGCAACCTCTTCAAATAAGCGATTAAATCCCGGCGGTTGGCCTGATCTTCGATACCATCGAAGGCGATCTGGTGTTCGACCCGATGTTCGGACATGCGGACATTCGGGATAAACTCCTGGGGATTGGTCAGAAAACGGTCCAAATTGTCCTCGGTCCAAAGAAAGGGGTGTTCCCGGGTATACGTCGTATAAGCCTGGCTGTACTTGTAACCAAGGGCAGCGCCGACAGGCCGGTCCACGATACCCCACAAATAAGGCCCCCGCTCATTTTTCTTGTCAGGGGTGATATCATGACAGACTCCACAATGATTTTCCACCAACCGTCGACCAACCGTGACATCTCCATGCAGCCTCCAGAGAACGATGGCCACGATGGTCCCGGAAGCAATCAACAGCATGGCAGTGGTAGTCGGTTTGATGATCTTGTCCATGGCCAGGGAACGCCTCCATACAGAAATTATTCCACTGAAAATCTCCTTGACGCCAATCTAGTCCATTTTTTTGCCAATGCAATACCTTTTTTGGGATTTTTGCCTCCCTGATCCGGGGGATCGGTGTAGCCGGAACCATGGCGATCGAGGCAGTCACGGGCCACTCCACGGCAAACCGATGCCATCGCCTCTGTGGACAACATCAGGTTTTACATAAATCCGGGTTGCGACTCGCCATCCTGGAAAAGCGCCTGCCACGAGGGAACGGTGGCTCGGAACGGAGCGTCCCTCTCCTGAAAAAGCATTGACTGGGAGCCAATATGTATTAAGATTTCGCAAAGATATGGTGAGGTCGAGATGACGAACCTGGAGATTCAACCATGATTGGCAAATTATTCAGACGTGCTGCGGTTGCCATTCCAGCGTGGGGGTGGGCAAGCCTGGCCTGGTCATCCGAAGGAGCGCCGACCATGGCGGTCAAACCCGCGCAGTTGGCCGGGCACGGGTTAGGCGCGTTTGCCCTGTGGACCTTTATCGTTGCCTATCTGTTTGTCATGACCGAAGAATTCACCCACCTGCGCAAATCCAAGCCGGTTCTGCTGGCGGCGGGCGCCATGTGGGCCTTGATTGCCTGGGTCGGCGCCGAATACGGCATGTCCGCCGCCGTCGAAGAGGCCTTTCGGCATAACATGTTGGATTATGCGGAACTGTTCCTCTTCCTCCTGGTCGCGATGACCTATATCAACACCCTGGATGAACGGCAGGTGTTCCAGGCGTTGCGCTCCTGGCTGGTGCGCACCGGTTTCGGTTACAGAAAACTGTTCTGGTTGACGGGTGTGCTCGCGTTTTTCATCTCCCCGGTTGCGGACAACATGACCACCGCCCTGCTCATGTGCGCCGTGGTCATGGCGGTCGGCAAGGACAACAACCGCTTTGTCTCGCTCTCCTGCATCAACATTGTGGTGGCAGCCAACGCCGGCGGCGCCTTCAGTCCCTTTGGCGACATCACCACCCTGATGGTCTGGCAAAAGGGGGTCATCCCCTTCAGCGGTTTCTTCCCGCTGTTTTTTCCTTCTCTCGTCAACTGGCTGGTGCCCTGTGCCATCATGCACTTCGCCGTACCGAACGAACGGCCCAAACCAAGCGATGAGGTCGTCCAGATGCGGCGCGGCGCCAAGCGGGCCATCTTTCTCTTCCTGCTCACCATCATCACCTCGGTTTTGTTCCACCAGTACCTGCACCTCCCCCCGGTGGCCGGCATGATGCTGGGACTCGCTTACGTCCAGTTTCTGGGCTTCTACCTGAAGACCACTTCCCCTCGATACCGCAAAAAACACCCCGAACATCCGCACACCCTGAAATCGAACGAGTACATCGGGGACATCCGGTTCGATATCTTCCGCGAGTTGGGCCGGGCCGAATGGGACACCCTGATGTTCTTCTACGGGGTCATTCTCTGCGTCGGCGGACTGGGCTTCCTCGGCTACCTGGCTCACGTCTCCCAGGTCATGTATGTCGATTGGAGCCCAACCTGGGCCAACATTTCCGTGGGCCTCGTCTCTGCCGTCGTGGACAATATCCCGGTCATGTTCGCCATTCTGACCATGATGCCGGCCATGGACGCGGGGCAGTGGCTGCTCGTGACCATGACCGCCGGGGTGGGTGGCAGCCTGCTCTCCATCGGTTCCGCCGCCGGGGTGGCCCTCATGGGTCAGGCCAGGGGCAAATACACCTTCTTCTCCCACCTGAAATGGACCCCGGCGGTCGCCTTGGGTTACGCTGCAAGCATCGGTCTGCACATGCTGATCAACAGCCATTTGTTCAATAACGTCCCCATCGTGGCACGGTAAGGAGATCTGTACCGGGAGATGCCGCGCCTGTCGCATGGCAGGCGTGGCACCCGGTCAAGCTCTCTCCCTTCGCTGGGTTGCGCTGGGAGTGGAGTTGCAGGGTTGAGCATCAAACCGCATGGATAACCAGAAAGAACAGGAAGAACAGGAAGTCCATGGAATTGGTCTCTTGTCCGAACACGGGAGGTTCTGGACGGAAAGAGTCAGGCGTTTTCGATCAGGAGATCCCTATGCAAACGAGCCGTGTGGAATCAGCGTCCATCTCCTTCCAGAACAAGGTCCACGATCAGTCGGACATGGCGTGGGGGCTTGTTGCCATCATGCTGCTGTTGGCAGCCCTTTTGACTGGCTATTTAATCAAAAAATACAGAGAAGAAAATCGACCAGAGGGGAGAAAAGGCGTATCAACAAAAAGCAAGAAGCACTCAACCTTGCAAACAAGAACCTCCCAGGAAACAAGAAAAAAAAGACCATGATTTTAAAATTTTTCTTTCATGCAAATTCCAGACGCATCACATTATTTATGACAAAGCATGCTTCTTGAGCTGACGAGGGACTTGAAATATGGATATAGCTACTGTTGTCGGTCTGGTGGCCGGCCTTGCTCTGATCTCCTGGGCTATTCTTATCGGTGGCAGCTTTGCCATGTTCATCGATATACCGAGCGTGCTGATCACAGTTGGCGGAACCATCTGCGCCATGTTTATCCGGCATAAATTGAGTGAGGTGGCCAATGTGGCCGCCGTCATTGCAAAAGTATTCGTCGTCAAGGAACAGAATATTGAAAAGGTTATCTCCCAGCTCGTCGATTTGGCCAACATTGCCCGCAAGGATGGCATTCTGGCCCTGGAAAAGGTCAAGGCCAACGATCCCTTTCTCCAATCGGCCATCACCTATTGCGTCGATGGCGCCGATCCGGAGTTTCTCGCAGATGTCCTGAACAAGGAGGTCGATGCCCTGGCACAGCGTCATGCCAAAGGGATCGCTTTCATGGAGGGAGTTGCGGAGTATGGCCCGGCTTTTGGCATGGTGGGAACGCTGATCGGTTTGGTGCAAATGTTGGCCAACATGCAGGACTCCTCCAAGATTGGTCCGGCCATGGCCGTGGCTCTCATTACAACGTTTTATGGCGCCCTCCTGGCCAACCTCATCGCTTCACCCATTGCCACCAAGCTCTCCATCTACAGCGCCGATGAACAGAAAGTCCGCAGGGTCATTATCGACGGCATGCTTGGCATTCAGAAAGGGTTGAATCCACGTCTTCTCCAGGAGGCGCTCATGACGGCCCTGCCGCCCAAACAGCGTGAACTGTGATCGAAAAACCTTAGCGTGTCGTTCGTTTCGAGCGTGACCAACGGGAATCAGGACCATGGCCGATTGTCCAAAGTGTAAAAAAGGGGCGCCAGCCTACATGATGACCTTCGGCGACATGATGTCGCTGCTGCTGACGTTTTTTGTGTTGTTGCTCTCCATGGCTCAACTGGACATCGTCAAATTCAAGACTGCGGCAGGCTCTCTGCGTAGCGCTTTCGGGGTGCAAACCATGGAGCAAATCAACGCTGACCCGTCCGGGGAGTCCTTGATCGCTGTTGAATTTTCCCAGCAGATCATCCTGGTCAAATTGCGGGAAAAGTTGGAGGTTCTCTCTCGCGCCATGGTGGACAACGGCGATGCCGAACTGATCGAAACCGAGAATGGTTTTTCCTTGCAAGTCAATGATAATGGCCTGTTCGTCGATCGCAACTTCCAGATCCAGCCCGAAATCGAAACCGTTCTGCTGCAAATAGCGGCCTCCGTTGCCGACATTCCCAATCTGATTCGTGTTGTCGGCCACACCGATCCCTTGCAACCGGATCCATCAGGCCCGTTCAGGAGCAACTGGGGGTTGTCCGGCGCCAAAGCCGCTGCCATCGTCGATCTGTTTATCGAAAAGGGCGGCATCGATCCCCATCGACTGCAACTTCGTGGCGCAGCCGGAACAGAGCCGGCCAGTCAGGCGCGGAAGAACTCCCCCATATCTGCAAATGCGCGTCCCAGTCCGTTGCAGAATGCCCGGGTTGAAATCCTGATCTCCAGAGAGACGCGCCCGGTCTTCATCAAGCCGGATCTGGCAACCGAGCCAGCCGGCCCTGGCGCGGCCAAGGGCGAGAATGTCAGCCCGTCTCTTGATTCCGTCGTCGCGAAACCGCCGGTGATTGTCGAACAAAATGCGCCACCTGCCCGATCAGGAACCTCCGGCAAGGTGCCTGTGGGTTATTAGACCAGGCGGCGTCCCCCGTCCACGTGCAAAATCTCCCCAGTCACGAATGGGGCGTCCAGCAGATACCGAACTGCCCGCAGGATCGCCTCCGGGTGGGCGTGGGATGCCAGGGGGGTGTGTTGCAACATGACCTGAAACGGCGCGGCATCGTCCGGGGAGTCAGGGGGTAAGACGCCCCCTGGGGCAATGGCGTTGACACGGATCTTGTCTGGAGCCAGATCACGCGCCAGAACTTGTGTCATCATGATCACCCCCGCCTTGGCCGCACAGTAGGCCGCATGCCCGGCCAGAGGACGTTCCCCCCACACGTCAGCCAGGTTGATGATCGAACCACCGCCATGCCGGCGCATTCTTTCTGCGGCTTTCAGCGAAAGCCAAAGGGGGCCTTGCAGATTGCCCTTGAAAACGGCATCCATGGCCTCCCAGGTTCCCGCCTCGCTCTGCGTGGGAGCAAATACGCCCGCATTGTTGACCAGAAGGCGCAGAGGCCCCAAACTCCGTTCCACCTCGTGGACCAGAGTGGCGATCCGGGCGGGGTTGGTCAAATCCATGGAAAGGGCTTCGGCCCTGCCTCCCTGGTCACGAAGGCTTTTGGCCAAGCGCCTGGCGGCTGGTTCGGATTGGTGATAAACCACCGCCACGGCAAAACCGATACGAGACAACTCCCGACACAGAACAGCCCCCAAACGCCGCCCCCCGCCCGTGACCAGGGCCACACCCCCACAATCCGCATGCCCCCCACCATGCATCCGGGGAGCGCACCTGACTGCCTCGCCTGAATCATTCAGGGGCTCGGGAGCGCATTGCAAATCCCTGTCGTCCATGTGCGGGGGTTCGGGGGCGCTTTGCAGATTCCTCTCCTCCCCGCACAAGGGCTCGGGAGCGCTTTTCAGCTCCTTGCCGTCCATGTACAGGATGGAAATCGAGTCGCGGGCCTGCAACAGCTTTTTCAAGTATACCCAGGGGGCGTCTGGCGCTGGCCGACCGGCGCGCAGCTCGGACCATCGGTGGAGATACCAGGTGGGCACCAAAATGATCAGAAGCGGAAAACCGAAAAACGCGCCGAGAGCGACCTGCAACCCGGTCAGAAATTTTTTTCCCGTACCACCCATGGGTGATGCCTGAAAGCTCACGCTGGTTGTCATGGAAGTTCGCGACCCCCAATCAATTGGGGAACGGCGCGGACCATGGGCAAGAAGTGACTATTCGGTACCAGCCCCCTGGACCCCGATGCGTTGCCGGATGGTGAATAGTTTCGGCAAGAATAGCGCAGAGAGACCCATTGCGGTACCTGGAATCGACCTGGCCAGGCGATCTTTTCAGAAGATGCCTGCTGTAACGCACGGGAAGACGTTATAATGGCGTCATGCGCATTTGGAACCCATCACCACTGGCCCGACGCCGCTGGCGGCTTTTCAGACAACATCGCCGGGGATTCACCTCCCTCTGGATTTTTGGCGTGTTGTTGGGAGTCTCTCTGTTTGCCGAGATTCTGGCCAATGATCGCCCCATCCTGTTGTATTATCAGGGAAGCCTGCATGTCCCCTTGTTTGTCACCTACCCGGAGACCCGTTTTGGCGGTTTTCTGGAGACGGAGGCGGACTACCGGGATCCTTTCATCCTGAAACAATTGAACTCCGGTGGCAACTGGGTGGTTTTTCCGCCAAACCCGCACAGCTATCAATCCATCAACACCCAGTTGACCCATCCTTCGCCCTCCCCTCCCTCCCGGGAAAATTACCTTGGCACGGATGACCGTGGCCGTGATGTCCTCGCCCGGCTGATCTACGGATTCCGGTTGTCGGTGCTCTTTGCTTTGGGGTTGACGACCATTGGGGTGGTATTGGGCACCGTGGCGGGCGCCCTTCAGGGCTATTTCGGCGGGCGGGTGGATCTCGTTGCGCAAAGATTCATCGAAATCTGGGGGAGCATGCCCGAGTTGTATCTGCTGATCATCTTTGCCAGCATTTTTACGCCAAGCCTCTCTCTGTTGCTGGTCTTGCTCTCCATTTTTGGCTGGATTGGACTATCGGATTATGTGCGGGCAGAGTTTCTGCGCTCGCGCAACATGGTTTACGTCAAGGCGGCACGGGCCATGGGTGTATCGGACCCGGCGATCATGTGGCGCCATCTGCTGCCCAACGCCCTGACCCCGGTGATCACCTTCCTGCCCTTTCGCATCTCCGAGGCCTTCATGGCTTTGACCAGCCTGGATTTTTTGGGTCTTGGGGTGCCTCCTTCCACCCCGAGCCTGGGGGAGCTGTTGCGTCAGGGCAAGGAAAATATCGAAGCCTGGTGGCTCTCGCTCTCCACCTTCATGGTTCTGGTAATTGTGTTGTTGTTGCTCAATTTTATTGGCGAGGCCCTGCGGGACGCCATGGATCCGCGTCAGGAGTGAAGCAAGATCGTTCACCAAACAAACGATTAAAAGACTGGGATGGAGGTCCAGGAGGAAGGGCTGCGCCCTTCCTCCTGGTGGGGTTCGGGGTGAAGCCCTGACAAAGGCTTTCATATCAAGGCTTTTCCTGCAAAGAGTGCTGAGTGGCGAAGCCCTGACAAAGGCTCTCATGTCAAGGATTTTCCTGCAAAGAGTGCTGAACAGGGTCCATTTTCTTTGCGTTTTGGCGATAACGAGGTTGACATGCACCGCCCCTTGTTGGCAGTCCAGGATCTGGCCGTCCGGTTTGTGACCAGCAGCGAGACCGTGACAGCTTTAGGCGGCATCTCCTTTCATATCGATCCGGGTGAAACCCTGGCCATGGTGGGGGAGTCAGGAAGTGGCAAGACCATGGCAGCCCTGGCCATTCTGGGGTTGCTGCCGCCGCGTGCCCAGCGGACGGCCAAGAGCATGCAATTTGCCGGCAACTCCCTTTTGGATCTTGACGATATCGCCCTGCAAAAGTTGCGTGGCAATGCCGTGGCCATGATTTTTCAGGAGCCGATGACCGCCCTCAACCCTGTCTATCCGATCGGACGCCAATTGGCGGAGCCCTTGATGCAACATCAGGGCATGCGTGGCGGGGAGGTGCGCCAGCGGGCCGTGGCGTTGCTGGAACGAACAGGCATCCCCGACCCTCACCGATTGCTGGATGCCTATCCCCACCAGCTTTCGGGGGGCCAACGCCAGCGGGTGATGATCGCCATGGCGTTGGCGTGCCGACCGGCGTTGCTCATCGCCGACGAACCGACCACAGCCCTGGATGTGACCATCCAGGCACAAATCCTGGATCTGTTGCGCGATCTGCAACATGACATGGGCATGGCCTTGTTGTTGATCACCCACGACCTCCCCATGGTTCACCACATGGCAGACCGGGTGTGCGTCATGCGGGCTGGGGAAGTCATGGAGAGCGCCGCAACCCAAACCCTGTTCCAACACCCGACCCATACCTATACACAAACTCTCCTGGCAAGCCTCCCAGCCAAGTTTCCGCCACCGCGTCCCGCACACCCGGAACCCCTCTACGAAGCCCGGGGCGTGTATTGTCATTTTCCCGTTCGCAAGGGGGTGTTGCAGCGCACGGTTGACCATGTCAAAGCGGTGGATCAGGTTGATCTGCTCCTGCGACGTGGCGAGACCCTGGGAATTGTGGGGGAGTCGGGCAGCGGCAAAACAACACTCGGAGAGACCCTTCTGCGCCTCAACGAAGGTGGCGGCGAAATGCGCTTTGCCGGTCAGGATCTGGGCCGCCTGGGGCGTGCCGCATTGCGACCACTGCGCCGGCGCATTCAGGTGGTTTTCCAGGATCCGGTCTCTTCACTCTCGCCCCGTTTGACCATTGGGCAAAGTCTGGAGGAGGGGTTGAAGATCCATCGGCTGATCGCCGATCCGGCGCAACGTCACCGGCATGTCGTGGCCATGCTGGAAGAGGTTGGCATGTCGGCAGCCATCCTGGATCGTTATCCCCACCAGTTTTCCGGTGGGCAACGCCAGCGTCTCGCCATTGCCCGAGCCATGGTCCTCAAACCGGAACTGCTGGTTCTGGACGAACCCACCAGCGCCCTGGACCTCTCCGTGCAGGCGCAAATCCTGAAGCTCCTCCTGCGGCTCCAGGTTGACTACAACCTGGCCTATCTGTTCATATCGCACGATCTGCGGGTCATGCGCGCCATGGCGCACGATGTCGCCGTCATGCGGCGGGGCCGTATCGTCGAATATGCTCCCACGCAAAAAATATTCGACCATCCCGAGCACCCTTATACGCAAGAGTTGCTGAGTGCCGCCCTGCGCATGGGGGATGTTGGCTCAAGAAGTTCATGAAGCCAGCTTGTCGTGGGGTGATTCCGAACGTCATAAAACCATCTTGTCGGGGCGTGATTCCGCATGAAATTCGGTTCTGATCCTAATATGAATGAAGAGACCAGACATTGGATCGAGAGTACCAAGCCGTTGGTGGAAGCGTCTCGCAGAGCACAGGAAGCCAACCCCAATGCTGGGCATTTTAAAGGTGAAAAAAACCTGGGAGGAAAATTTTATCCTCCCGGTGTAACACCTCCCGAGACGGTCTATGATCGCATGTTGCGAGAGGGTAAGATTAAATTCTGATGTCCGGCATTACCCTCAAGATCGATATCGACGACAGTGTCCTGCGCTTCGAGTTTGACAGCTTTTTGAATGCCATACGGTACGACAGACCTCGGCAGATCCTGGGAATGTGATGGCAGTCAGGAAGGTGGCGCAGCCAGGTCGTCGCACTCAGAGCGGCAGCAGATCCTGAATGACCTGCAAAACCTGTTGGCGGGAGAACGGCTTGGCCAGTGTGCGGATGGCGCCGAAATCCTTGGCGATGCCAAGATTATAGTCGGCCTCCAAACCACGACCACCGCCGGACATGGCGACCACCTTGATGGTGGCATCCTGTTCCATCAGCTCGACGATCACCTCCACGCCATCCTTCTCAGGCATGACCATATCGGTAATGACCAGGTCGGCGGGGCTTTCCCGGTAACGTTTGATGCCAAGGCGGCCATTGGGAGCCTCGACGACCACATGCCCGGCATCCTCCAGGATGACACGCATCAGCGCACGAACGCCGATATCGTCGTCGATAACCAAAATGCGCGCCACCTTTTGGATCCTTATCTTTTCAGTGCCGTTCCGAACCGGTCGGCTTATGGTCGGGTTCTGACATTCCCTTTGTCAAGTGATAAACCTTGATCGAGGCCTCCTTGACTTCATCGATCATCTCCTTTTTGGCCTTGATGAGACGGTCCACATCCACTCGCAAAGATTTTGCCAATCCTTTCAGGCTCTCCTTGCCGTTGAAATGGCGATCGGCAATGGCCATCTTGAGGAAGTCATCCAGGGCGATGCGTGCAATCTCGGGATCATCCAGGCGAAGGTTTTTTTCCACCCAAGCGAAGGTTCGTCCCTGCGCCAATTCGCGCTGAATTGCTTCCAGAGCGGCGGTGTGGAGCTTGTCATCTTCCTGGGAAAATCCGCTCTGGACAACCTGGTGCCGCATGTGGATGTCGTCATCGTCAGACATGTTTTTTCTCGACAAGGGGGGGGGAAGAGGGTGCGCCCCGCTTTTCCAGCAGGATGACGATGGGGCTGGCGACGAAGATGGAGGAGTAGGTACCGATCACCACGCCGATAAACAGAGCGAGGGAAAAATCCCGGATCACCTCGCCCCCGACCAACAACAGGGAGAGCAATACCAGGACAACCGTCAAGGAGGTAATGATGGTGCGTGAGAGGGTTTCATTGACCGCAGCGTTGATGATAATGGGAAGCGGCTGTTTTTTCAAACGTTTCATTGTCTCGCGGATACGGTCAAAGACGACGATGGTATCGTTGATGGAATAACCGATGATGGTCAGAACGGCTGCAACGACCACCAGGGTAAACTCCCTGTGCGTGAAAGAAAAGAAGCCAACGGTAATCACGACATCGTGAAAAAGGGCGATGACGGCCCCCAGGGCAAATCTGAATTCGAAGCGCCACCCCACATAAGCCAGGATGGCGAACAGGGAGTAGAAGACCGCCATGAGCCCCTTCCAGGTCAACTCCTTGCCAACCTGGGGACCGACGTACTCCACGCGGCGGACCTCGATCTTGCCATTCGCAGCCAGGGGTTGCAGCGCCTGGGTCAACTTGGCGACCAGCTCCGACTGGACCATATCACCCTCGATACGTCGTTCGACGACACGAACGATGACCTCTTCGCTGCTGCCAAACTCCTGGATGACCAACTCGCCATAGCCCAACGGCGCGGCCATGGAACGAATATCCTGAATTTTGACCGGGGCGGGAAAGCGCAACTGAATGAGAATGCCACCGGCAAAATCGATACCGAGATTCAGCCCCACAAAAATGAAAGAGAGGATGCTGAGGATGATCAGGGAACCCGAGAAGGCGAAGGTATACTTCCGCATCCCGATGAAATCGATGTTGGTCTTTTTATGAATCAGTTCCATGGACCCGCTCTTGCGCTCCGTAGCGTGTATGTTCGACTCAAATGCTCAATGTTTTTGGCCGCCTGTTTTTCAGGATCAAGGCCACGCTGACCCGTGTCATGAAGACGGCGGTGAACATGGACGCCACCAGACCGATGATGAGGGTGACGGCGAAACCCCGCACGGCTCCCGTGCCAAACTGGTAGAGAACCAGGGCAGTCACCAAGGTGGTGATGTGCGAGTCGATGATGGTGATAAAGGCCCGGTCATAGCCATAGTCGATGGCTGCCATGGGATTTTTGCCAAGGCGCAACTCCTCCCGGATACGTTCGAAGATCAGGACGTTGGCATCGACCGAAATACCCAGGAGCAGAACGGCGCCGGCAATGCCGGGCATGGTCAGCGTCGCCTGAATCATGGCCAGGGCGGCCATGAGAATGAACAGGTTGACGATAACGGCAATGTTGGCCAGCATGCCGAACCCCTTGTAATAAAACCCCATGAAGAGGAGGACCAAGGCGCAACCAAGCCACGTCGCAGCCAGCCCCTGGCGTATGGAGTCGTTGCCCAGGGTGGGGCCGACGCTACGCTCCTCAAGGATGGTGATGGGAGCTGGCAGGGCCCCGGCGCGGAGAACGATGGCCAGGTCGTGCGCCTCTTCCGGCGTGAAACTGCCGCTGATATGGGCGCGTCCTCCGTCGATTTTTTCCCGGATGACGGGGGCCGAATAGACCTTGTTATCGAGGACGATGGCCATTCTTTGCCCGACGCTCTCACCCGTCAACTGGCCAAACTTGCGGGCCCCCTGGCGGTCAAAGGTGATCATGACGTAGGGCTCGTTGTACTGGTTCTGGTCGATGCTGGCGCGGGCATCGGTCAGACGGTCCCCGGCCAGAACCGTCCGTCGTTTCAAGAGGTAAGGCTGCTTGGTTTTGAGCCCTTTGCGGTCCACATGCTCCCCATAGAGGAGGATATCCCCTGGGGGAACACGACCGGCCAGGGCGGCATCCAGGTCGCCCTTTTCATCGACCATCTTGAACTCCAGTCGGGCCGTGCGGCCAATCAGACCTTTGGCCCGGCCCGGATCATCCAGACCCGGGAGTTGGATCATGATGCGGTCTTCACCCTGCTTTTGGATGGTAGGCTCGGTGACGCCGAATTGATCGACACGGGAACGGATGGTCTCGATGGCCTGGTCCAGGGACAAACGGCCAACTTCCTTTTTGTATTCCGGGGTCAGGGTCAGGTGAAACGCCGTTTTCTCCGCCATCCAGGTCAAGGAGAAGTTGGGAAGTTGCTTGGCCAGCACCTGCCGGGTTTTATCCTGGTCGGCTGGCGTGCCAAGGCCCAGTTCCACAGTGTCCATGGCGATGCGTTGCAGGCTTCGATGGCCGAGGTGTTCGGTGCGCAACACCACCCGGATTTCGTCGATGAGATTTTCCGTGGTTTGTTCCACCGCCTTTTCAATCTCGACCCGGTACAGCAGGGCGATACCGCCCTGCAGATCCAACCCACGATGAACGATCTGGGAAGGGAACCAGCCAGGCCACCAGGAGGGCATTTTGCCACCCAGCATGGAAGGGATGCAGTACAGGAGAGAGATCAGTGTAACCGCCAGAACCAGAAGCGGTTTCCAGAGAGGAAGTTGGCGCATGCGACTTACGGTTCCCGTTGCGTTTTAGTCCGATGATTTCTCGATCTTGACACCCTGCGAGGTGCTCTTCTCTTTGTCTTTGCTGTCAGAAGGTTCCGTCGTGATGGCGCTGCCTTTGGCGATCACGCTGGCGATGGTATCCTTCCTGACCCGAAGCCGCACGGGCTTGGGATTTTTGCTGCCCGAGTCGATCTCTCCGACCTCCAGTTGCACCACGTCGTCATCGACCCGATGGATGCGACCGATGATGCCCCCACCCGTGACGACGGAGTCCCCCCGTTGCAGGTTGGCGATCATGCTGCGGTGCTGTTTTTGTTGCTTCTGTTGAGGTCTGATCAGCAAAAAATAGAAGACCGCAAACATCAACACCATAAAAATGATATTGAGCATGGTGGCCCCGGAACCTCCCGGTCCTGGAGCGCCATTTTGGGCCCATGCGGCACCGACAAGATCAAACATCGCGTCTCCTCTTTTGCGCGTGATGGCAACGAACAGTTGAACCCGAACCGGACACAGATCGGGCATCCTGGTTCAGGACAACCCGCAAATAGAGACTTTATGCACAAAACCAAGTGCCGCGTCAAACAAACTTCGGCGCTTGCCTGCAAAATCGGCGGCTGCCGGTGAGGTTGGAAAAAATCAACTGGTTGAAAAACCAGGATGGATATTCCAGTGCCGGGCGTGTACCCTCCCACGAGAATTTTCTTCAGCCTGTTCCTGTGCAGGAGAAACCACTTGACAGACCGGTCTTCCACATCCCCCTGGGGTGTTTTTCTCTCTTCCCTCATCCTGGGCGCGGTCTTTCTGGGCGAATGTTGGATGACGTGGAGAAAATGGCCCGATCTCGTCGTGGATTTTGGGCGCAACCTGTACATTCCCTGGCGGATGAATCAGGGAGAGGTTCTCTACCGGGATCTCGATGCCATTTTTGGCCCTCTCTCCCACCACATTGACGCCCTGTTGTTTCGCCTCTTCGACACATCCTTTCTCACTTTGGTCGTTGCCAATTTGTTCGGGATCGTTGTCCTGAGCGGTGCGATTTATTATTTTTTCCACAAATATCTTGGCATCTGGGCTGCCAACCTGACGACACTCTCTTTTTTGACCAGTTTTGCTTTCGGCCAATACCTTTGGACCGGAAATTACAATTACGTCACCCCATACAGTCAAGAATCCGTCCATGGCATCATCTTGTTGGTCCTGCTTGTTTGCGTTGCGAGCAACGCCTTGCAGGGTGGCCGTTGGTGGTCTGCCTTGTTCATGGGGGGGCTTTACGGTCTGGCCTGCATGACCCGTCTGGAGATGTTTGTGACAGGCACGCTTGTTGTTGCCTGCCACCTCCTTCTGGCTGCAACAGAATCCTCCTGCCGGAGTCTTCCCTGGGCAACCCGGCTCTTCTCCATTTTGGGCGGATTTACCCTGTCAGTGCTGGGTTTCCACTCTCTGACAGGACAGTTTCCCCTTTCTTACCTTTGGTTTGACTTCAATCGCCTGTTATGGGCTGGCCGGATTGATCAGAACCCGTTCTATGCCAACATGATCGGTACTGACCATCTGGCGGATCATGTGTGGTTGATGGGGCAAAACCTGTTTTGGATCGTTGCCATGATATCGACAACGCTCCTGTTTTCTCGATATGGTTTGGCAAGCGCAGGCCAGCGGAGACATTTCTCAATAATTTTCGTCTGGTCACCATTGGTTCCAGCCGGTATGTGGATCTGGAACGCGCCGATAATGGATTACCTGACCCAATCCCTGCGGGCCCTGCCCGTATTGGTGTTGGTGATGGGATTGGCTTTTTGGTACGTCAGGCGTCGTTCGGGTACTTCAGGACATATTTTGCAGAGTCACAGCGCTCCTCTGCTGTTGTGGGCGATGTTCTCCTTTGGCATGTTGTTGAAGATCCTGTTCAACACGAAAATCAGCCATTACGGATTCGTTCATGCCATGCCCGCTTCCTTGCTGCTGGTTGGATTCCTGACGGCGTGGCTGCCAAAGCAAGTCGGCAATCATGGCATCGATCCGACCCGGTTCCGGATGATCATGACGCTCCTGATTGCCCTGGCGTTGGCGCGGAACGCCTATCTGAGTCAAACTCTCTACGGGATGAAAAATTTTTCGGTCGGAGAAGGCAAGGATCGGATCGTCTATTACGCCCCTCAACTCGACAGCAGAGGGGCAGTTATCCGTTATTTTCTCTCTTGGATGGAGAAACACGCATCTCCGGATGCCACATTCGTCGTCATACCTGAAGGAGTGATGCTGAATTATCTCTCCCGCCATGCCACTACGACACCCTCGATGTCGTTTCTTCCTCTTGAGTTGCGGCGTATTCCGGAAGAGAAACAAATCGATCATTTCGAGCGTCGTCCTCCGGATTATGTTGTCGTTGTGTTCAGGCCATTGGTTGAATACGGCTACAAAACCCTGTTCGGTGAGGATGCCAGCCAGCCTGGCGCCAAAATGGTGCGGTGGATTCATGGTCGGTATCATCCCGTGTCGACCATGCAGCCCAAGGTCCGTGGCGCCGACTCACCCGGACCCCTGGCCACCGACCCGTTCTGGATCCAGATATTGGCAAAAAACCAGCCGTAGACGGTTCGGCTTATCTTGTCCCCAGTTTTCCTGTTACATGTTCCCCCAGGCGTTTTTCCAGACGGCTCTGTATGAAGTCGGCGGTCAGCTTGTGTCCGGCGCGGTTCCAGTGCACATCCCCTTTGAGGAAATGTTGATCGACGAAGGCCAAGGTTTCGGCTTCGGACCGCTCCTGGATGAACACCGGGAAAAGATCCAGCAGTTCCACATTGCGCTGCTGACACCAGTTTTTCCAGTAGCGGACATAGAACGAGTCCCTTTCGCCCCGGAAGATCTGGTCTGGCCAGGGGTAGATGCCGACCGTCAGGCGTATGTTGTTCTGGTTGAGGAGGGCAAGCAGGCGGTCCATGAATGCGCCCATTTTTTCCAGACCCGGTGGTCCAAACGGAGCGCCGTCGAAAGTCCACGAGCTGCCCGATTGATTGCGACGACCATCATGGACAGAGGGCTTTTCCTCAAAGGAGAAATGCAGGCCAACCTGGCGCGCCTCAAGTACGTAGCGAAAATATTCCAGGAAGAACAGATTGTCCCAAATCCACCTGACTCTCCAGGTTTTTCCCGTCTGGATACGGTCACGCCGTCCCCGATGATCATCCAGATTGTACAGGACACGATTGTTGACCTCATCCAAACGATATTTCAGTTCTTCGTCCAAAGCGTCGGAGAGGTCCAACATCACCACCACCTCCTGGAAGCGGAGGCCAACGGTATTCAGGAGATGACGAATCTTCTGGAAATAGAGGGTCGGAGAGAAGGAGCCAACACCCGCATTGAGAACATCGAATCCCTGGGGTCGCAGCCAGTGATCCAGGCGACCGACATAGGAGTCCGGGTAACTGATGCCGACACCCTCCGTGAACGAGTCGCCGATGAACACGATCCGATGGCCATGAAACGTCAGAGGCACGGTTCGCGGCGTGGTGTCCTTCATACCCAGGGAGTTGGTGACAATGCGAAAACGACTGTTGCCAAACTGGCTGATTCCGTCCACAAGTGGGGCCAAGCCGTGGTGACAGACCGGGTCGGCCACCCGCCACTCCTGTTCACCAAAAAATTTTTGCGTCAAATGATCGTGCCATGTCTGCCCCCTGATCAGCCGGTATCCCAGGCCCACAGCCAGATCGAGCGCCACCACCAGGCACACCACAACCACCCCCAGAAACAGCCAGGGGTGACGCTCAAAACGGGGCATGGACGGCTCCTGTCGCCTGTCAAAGGGTTTAAACCTCGCTGGGTATGCTAGCCTGTCGGTGATTCATCGGCAAGCGCCCGATGCCGTGTCTTGACGGATCCTCGATGGACAGGGATGGACATGGCGGGGAGGTTTGGTATAGAAATCGCGTTCCTTCGGTTGAAAGTTGACGTGCTGCTCCTCAGGTTTTCTCCGCAGATGTGCGGACACTGGATTTGACCCCCTACCCTGGAACAAGAAAATAACGCCATGAAACCACTGATGATGAACCGGATCCGCTTGTGTGTTCCACTCCTTCTTCTGGGGCTGACCGCCCCGGTTGCCGTCTGTTTTGGCGAAAACGCCAGCTTTGACGTGACAACCCTCGCCATGCCTGACACCAGCGACAAAGCCAGCTTTGTGAGTTACATGAGCCAGAAGACCAATCAGGACAAAAAGATGCTGGCGTGGCGTTTTGACCGTCTCCAGGCCCTCAAGAAAAACAAGGACGTTGCGACTGACAAGGCGATAAAGGCTTTCATGCTGACCGCCCGGGAGGAGTTCACCTTGGCGCGCAACAAACCCCGCGCCTATGACCACGCCTTCCTGGACATTGGCTACGGGGTGACCATCTCCGGCCCTCACCTGGTGATGCGCATGACCTCCGCCCTGGATGTGCAGCCCGAAGACAAAGTCATGGAGGTGGGAACCGGTTCGGGCTATCAATCCGCAGTTTTGGCACACCTCTCCAACCATGTCTATACCGTGGAGATCATCGAACCTCTCCACAAGCGCACCAAGGAGGTGTACAGCAAACTCGTCGAGGCCGGCAATCCCGAATACCAGAATGTGCATCTCAAATCGGGCGACGGGTACCATGGCTGGGAAGAGAACGCCCCGTTCAACAAGATCATCGTCACTTGCGCCATCGACCATATTCCTCCCCCCCTGCTCAAACAACTGGCCCCCAATGGCGTCATGGTGATTCCCGTGGGGCCTCCGGGTAAACAGACCCTGCTCCATGTCCAGAAAGAGGTGGATGCTGAAGGCAAGGTGACGATCACCCGCAAGGATGTCTACAACGGCAAAAAATCCGTTTCGTTTGTGCCCTTCACCAAGGAGGGGGGTGGCACCTGGAGTGGCAGGAGGGACACTCATTGAGCCAGCAATCCGTCGGCACCCCGTTGGAGACCATCGCCCATCGGCGGTCTTTTTTGCTGGCGGTGTTTCTCATTGCAGGAACCATCATCGCGTTGCAGATCACCATCATGCGACTTTACGCCATCTCGGGGTGGGCGCATTTTGGTTCTCTGGTCGTAAGTGTTGCCATGTTTGGTTTCGGCTTGGCCAGCACCATCATGTGCCTGGGGCGGGAGGCCTTCGAACACCGGATTGAGTTGATCGCCCGGCTTGCCCTGCTCCTGTTTGGCCCCGTGATGGTGCTGGGCAACGTGGTAGCCCAGAGCGCCCAGTTCAATCCCATTTTCCTGTTGGCCGATGTCCAGCAGGCCTTCAACCTGGCCATCAATCTCTTTGCCTATGCCGCGCCCTTTCTGCTCGGGGCGATCCTGCTCGGCATCTGCTTTCTGGTCGGACGCAACCGTTTCCAGCTGACCTATGCGGCGGATATGACCGGCTCAGGTATAACCGGATTGCTCTGCCTGGCTGCCATGCACCTGCTTCTGCCGGAACACCTCCTGCTGTTGCCCCTGTTGTTGTGGTGGGGAGGCGCCCTGGCCTGGTTTCATGCCTGGGGAGACCGACGCGCCCCCTGGTTGGTGAGCCTTTCTGGAGTGGTTGCGCTGCTGTTGCTCTTCCTGCTGCCGCAGATTCAGGTCTCTCCCTACAAAGGGGTCAGTTACGCCACCAAGTTTCCGGATGCCAAACGCCTGTACCAGGCTGCCGGCGCCCATGGCTTGCTGGAAATCTACGGGAGTTCCTACTTTCATTTTGCCCCCGGCCTGAGTGACATGGCCTCCCTGAGCATGGGAAAACTGCCAGAAAACGCCTATGTCGGCATGTATGTGGACAGCGATGGTCCCATCGGCATCATGAAGGCTCTTCCCAGAGAACAAGCCGATTATGATCGCTTTTTACCCATGTTCATCCCCTATCTGCTCAAGCCGCAGCCGGAGAGGGTGTTCGTCGTGCAGTTTGGTGGCGGCATCTCTACACGGGTGGCCCTGGCCGAGGGGGCGAAACACGTGGTCGTGGCTGAAGGCAACCCGATGATCCCAAAGGCCTTCGCCAGCGAGGCTATCCGGAGTTTCACCGACAATTTTCTGGCTGATCCCCGCTTGACGCTGGCCCCCGTGGATGGCCACCTCTTCATGCGTACCAACAAGCAGCGCTTCCAGGTGATTGATCTGAGCCTGGCCGACTCCACCGGGCTATCCAGTCCTGGTGGTTTTGCGGTGACGGAAAAATTTTTGTACACCCGGGAGGCCATGACCGCCTACATGGACGCCCTCGAACCAGGCGGCGTACTGGCCGTGACGGTATGGAACAAGGAGGATCCCCCCAAATCCACCCTGCGGCTCTTTTCGACCATGGCGGAGGCAGGACGGGCAACCGCACATGAGTTGGCGGCTGACTCGTTCTATGTTTTGCAGGTATTCCTCTCCACCACCACCGTACTGTACAAAAGGGGTGGATTTTCGCCCGAGGAGCTGGCCAAGCTGGATGACCATGCCCGGGAAATGGCCTTTGATGTGGTCTATCGGCCTGGCGAACGCTTCCAGGGCGATGCCAGGGCTTTGCTTGCAGGATATCGGGAGGTGGTTTTAGGGAGAGGCGGCAAAACCACAAATGCCTCCGACACAGAAGAACCAACGTCTGACGAGGAAGGGGTGGATCTATCCGTACCCTCCCTGTATCGCCTCATGCTGAGCCGTATGATGCATAACGAAAATCTGGAGGAGATACGGAGCTACCCCTTTGATGTAAGCCCCTTGACCAATGATCGTCCCTATTTTGCCGGGTCCGTGCGGCTTATGGATCTTCCCGCCTTTGCCGGACGTCTTGAGGTCATTTCCGACGAATGGGGGTATCTGCTCCTGTGGTTGACCCTGGGGCAGTCGATTCTGGCGGGAGCGCTGTTGCTTTCACTGCCCATCCTGTTTGGCTGGCGCACTCTGTTTTCGCCACATCCAGGCAAGCTTGGGACGCTTGGCTACTTTGCTGCCGTCGGGCTGGGGTATATTCTGGTGGAGGTGGCGCTGATCGGCAAATTTATCAGCGCCCTGGGCAATCAGGTGATCTCCACCAGCGTGCTGATTACCGGCATGCTGATCAGCACCGGTCTGGGATCCATGGTCTCCGGGCGGTATGAGGCGCAGGCCGCGACTGTCATGCCGCGCATTTTTCTGGCCATTGCGGCCATCCTGGGTCTATACGGCTTTGCCCTGGAATCATGGCTGGCGATGATCGGCACCCTCTCCTGGCGTACTGTCGCCTGTATCCTGCTTTTGTTTCCGCCGGCCTTTCTCATGGGGTTTCCCTTCGCGACGGCCATGACCTGTCTGACCCGGTTGGGAAAGGAGCCTTTTTTCTTGTGGGCATGGGGCATCAATGGCATGTTTTCCGTTATTGGTGCAGTGCTCGTTCCGCTCATTGCCGTGAGTGTGGGTCTTTCGGCCAACCTTTATCTGGCCGGCGCCCTCTACCTGCTGGCTTGGCCATGCTTTGTGGATTTGTCACGTCCTTCCGTCGCGTCCGCGACCTCGTGTGGATCGGGTCGCTCCTGACAGTGCTGGTACAGGGGGGAACCGTAGCCTGGGCAGGAGAGTCGCACGACAACCATGAGGTTCTTTGCCGGATGGAGCCCACCTGTCATGTAACCCTGCTGGCCCGGTTGCCGCACGCCCCGTTCCCCTATGATGGACCCTCCGGGGATACGGAGCAGCCTTTTTTCGATCACACGGATCCTGTCACCGGTCAACGGGTGCATACCGTGGACTCGGGCATGGCCTATCCCGAATCCCTCCATTACCAGGACAACCGGGTTCTGATACACCTCCCTCCAGCCTTCAGGCCCGATGCCCCCTTTGAAATTTTGGTGTTTTTCCACGGGCATCACACGGAGATCGTCCGCACCCTTGTGGAAGAGATGGCCCTGTTGCAGCAGTTGGACGCTGCCAACCGCAACGCGGTACTGGTAGCGCCCCAGATGGCCCTGAATGCGGCAGACTCCAGCCCCGGCAAACTCTACCTCCCCCGTGGCTTCAGCAACATGCTCAAAGACGTGGCGCGCGTTTTGGGCAGGGAGGTGGACAAGCGGTTCGCCGCCCGGTTCAAGCGGGCCCCGGTGATTCTGGCCGCCTTCAGCGGCGGTTACCGGGCGGTGGCGTACACCCTGGACCGGGGTTTCTCCGGGCCAGGGGAGCGTGACAAGCGACTGCGTGGGGTGATTCTGCTGGATGCCTTATATGGTGAACCCGACAAGTTTGCCGACTGGCTGTGGCATGGCAGGCGGCGCGGATTTTTTGTCAACCTGTACGGTCCCTCCAGCGAGTCGCTTGCCCGCAGGTTGGAGCAGGATCTCACCGAACAGAAACAGACATGGCACGATACCTTGAAAAGGCGAATCAAATCAAAAGGGATCTACTCCCTGGCAGTAGAGACGCCCCACGAAACGATCTTTCTCGACGGCCCCCCCCATTGGCCTTTGGCGGAGATCCTCGGGAAAGTCGGTGGTCATGCGGCGCTCCGAACCGGGGCCAGGTAGGGTCTGCCGACTACCCCCGCCACCACACGCCAAACAGCGCTCCGGTCATACAGGTGGCCAATGTACCGGAGAGGATCGTCCTGAAGCCGAATGCGACCACCTCGTTTCGCCGTTCCGGGACCATGGTTCCCAGTCCGCCGATCAGGATACCGAGACTGCCCAGGTTGGCAAAACCGCACATGGCGTAAGTCATGATAAGGCGGCTGCGCATGCTCAACGCTTCGGCTGGAAGATGGGCCAGATCGACATAGGCGATGAACTCGTTGAGGACGGTCTTGGTGCCCAACAGTGAGCCGGCGGTGACCGCCTCGGACCAGGGAATGCCCAGCAACCACGCAACCGGCGCCATCAGCCAACCCAATATCCTTTGCAGGGTGAGAGGATCCCCCTGCACGGTCGGCAACAATGAAAAAAATCCATTGACCAGGGCCACCAAAGCCACCAACACCACCAAAAAAGCGATGATTTGCAGAAAGAGATGCAAGCCATCCTGGGTACCCTGGCTGATGGCGTCCATGGGGCCACTGGCGGTTTGGCTCGGGACGAATTGCCCTGCGGTCGGTTTGTCCAACTCCGGAACCATGAGGAAAGCCACCGTCAGGGCTGCTGGCGCATGGATCAGGGAGGCGATGAGGATATGGCCCATGGCGTCCGGAATGACAGAACCCAGGATACCCGCATAGAGAAACATCACCGTGCCGGCAATGGAGGCCATGCCGCAGGTCATCAAGGCAAAAAGCTCACTGCGGGTCATCTCTTTCAAATAGGGGCGAATGAGCAGAGGCGCCTCGATCATGCCGATGAAGATGGTGGCCGCCGTACCAAACCCCAGAGCCCCTCCCACGCCCATCCCCTTTTGCAGGGCCCAACCGACACCCTTCACCATCCAGGGGAGAATCCGCCAATAATAGAGAAGTGCCGACAAGGCGCTGATGACCAGCACCATGGGCAAGGCCTGAAAAGCTAAAATGAATGTGCTTCCTTGACCACCGGCGGCGAATGGAGCGGAACCACCTCCCAAATAACCAAATACAAAGGAGGTACCCGCCTGGGTGGCCTTTTCCAGGGCCAGAACCGCATTGTTGAGCAGCAAAAAAAAGGCTTTCACCCCAGGAAAGTTGAGCAAGGCGAAGGAGAGAACAAACTGGATCAGCACACCCGCGCCTACGACCCGCCAGCGAATTTTGTCGCGTGCTTCACTCAACAACCAGGCCAATGCCCCCAGAACGACATAGCCCAACAAACTTTGTTCCATATGCCCCCTCCATTGACCACATCTGCCCCGCAAAAGGCCACAATGTGCATTGCCCAAACAGGCACGGTCAAGGTGGACATACCCGCTCCTGCCAGAATTAGGGCTTTTTTTTGTGGCAATATCCCCGCCGGGTACGGTTCACCTTGGCCAATCGTGTCGATACCCTGGCCCTGGATGTGGTGGAAGATTTGGTGAAAGCCCGCTACACTCGGGACAGACTGGATCTCCCCAGACGAACCGATCTGCGCTATTTTATTAAATTTCGGTAACTATTCACCACCCTTTCAAGGAAAGCTTGGACATGAAAGCCTTTGTCAGGGCTTCGCCCCGAACCCCACCAGGGCTCTGCCCTGGCCCCGCCAGGGAGCCAGCCCCCTGGATCCCGATTCGTTGGCGGGTGGTGAATAGTTACCGGGCATCCACGCTCTTGAACGGGAGGAACGCGCATGTCTGTATTCGATTTCGTCACGCCAGACGATGTTGCCAACGCCTTGGGTAGCGCCACGGATCGACCATGGGCCCGGGGAACCTCTTTTGCGGCATTCTGTCGATGGGTTTGGGAGAATCACCAAAAATATACGGCTTTTGATGATCGGCAACGCTATGAGTACCGCACAGGATTACGTGAGCCCGAAGACGACCAGATCCAGGCCATGTTGCAGGACTATCTGCGCACGGCAACATGACGTTCATTCGCAGCAATACCGAACTCAGGGGAACGCGATTGAATCGAAGAGAATTTCTGTCACGGTTGGCGCTTTGGTACGGGACGCCTTGGGCTTTGGCGTTCCTGCAAGGGTGCGCGACGGGAAAAGATTCATTCCCCCAAGGGGTACGCCACCTGCATGGTGATGTTCGTTTTAACGGCCAACCTGTCCACAAAGGGTCCGTGCCGCAACTTGACGGAGTTGTCACCACCGGGGCATCCAGCAGCCTGGCGCTGGTTTTGGGGGAGGATGCTTTTCTCATACGGGAGAACAGCACGCTCGAACTGGCCTCCCTGCCGGCGGGTTCCGTAGTCCACCCTGCGACGGTGACCACCGGGCCACGTTTTTCCATTGCCGACATGGTGCGTGGCCATGGCGGCATCCCGTTCATATCCAGCGCAGAGGCCGGGCCGAAGGCCGGGGATCCCGACAACCATGTGAAACCTTCGGCTTCCGCAGCGACGGCGGATATGCATCGCCTCATCGGTTTCACCCTGAAGCGGGGCGCGGTGTTGTCCGCATTCGCTTCCGGTCCACACCTCATCAAAACACCCATTGCCATGATCGGCGTTCGAGGCACCGGGCTCTATCTGGACCACGCATCTGACAGAAGCTACGTTTGCACCTGCTATGGTCAGGTGGTTCTCAGCAGCATCGGGGAGCCACATGTTCGCGAGGAGATCAAAACCCGCCACCACGACTCTCCCTACACCCTCCGTCACTCCGGGAGTCACACGCCAACCATTGAAAAAGCGCAAATGATCGACCATACCGACGATGAGTTGATCATGCTCGAAGGGCTTGTCGGGCGCATCCCGCCTTTTGTCAGCAGCCAGACCATAACGGGAGGTCGGTACCGATACTGACGACCTCGCCCCGCATGACACCCCCGGACAACAATGGCGGCTGAGCAGGTCGGGAGATGGTTCCTGGCCAAAAATCATCTACCATATTTTTGGTTTGAAGTCCGGTTTATTGGCCAATTTGACGGTCTCCCCGGACTGGACGATCACGAACAGGCCCTGGTTCATGGCAAATTGATCGGCCTCGGCGGCGATGACGATCCCGGCCACCGCGCCATATATCTGGCAGGAGGCATAGCGTGGGAACAGGCTTTTGAACTGATCCAATCGGTCGAGGTGGTGGCGCACGTCTTCCACCTTGAGGTGGCTTTTGACCTCGATGGGGATGGCGGCCACCGTATCGGCCACCAGCAGGTCGATCTCCACCACCCGTTGATCACCCAGTTCCCTGATGACCCGGGAATAGACCTCGTCCACCGGAATGCCGCGTTCCCTGAACATGGCGATGCAGGCCGGTTTGACCAAACCCTCGACGAACTCTCCCAGACGACCACCCAATTGACCAATCTGCTGCGTCACCTGTTTGATCTTGCGATCGGTTTCCTGCATCTTGCGATCCGTTTCCTGCATCTTGCGATCCGTTTCCTGCATCTTGCGATCGGTCTCGGCATTCATCTCCCGCATCGCGAGACTGTTTTCCCGTATGATGCGGTCAGATTCTGCATTCATCTCCCGCATGATGCGGTCTGTTTCGGCTTGCATTTCCTGCAATTTTTGCATTCTGCGATCTGTTTCCAGAAACGCTTTCCAGACATCATCCACAGTCACGGTTTCGGACATTTTGATTCTCCATATCTTCACCAACTCTGGCTGCTTGGGCCAGAGGGTTTTCGAGTGGTATCCCATGTTGACCTGACTGGTCTGGCCGGAAACAAGACCCACTCTTCAGTTGACCATACATGACCCGCTCCCCGCATCCGGGCAATCTGGATTCTGGCAACAACAGACCTCCAAGGGCAGCATTGATTTCTCCTCCCATGGCCAATGTTGCCAAGTCGGAGAAAACTTACGCCATATCATGCAATCAGGTTAATGTCGGACACCACCGCAATCCGCAGCCCTTGCCCAGGGAGCTGGGAGAATGTGGCAAAGCAGAAACAGCCACCCTGGCCAAAAATCATCTACCATATTTTTGGTTTGAAGTCCGGTTTGTTGGCCAATTTGACGGTCTCCCCGGACTGGACGATCACGAACAAGCCCTGGTTCATGGCAAATTGATCGGCCTCGGCGGCGATGACGATCCCGGCCACCGCGCCATATATCTGGCAGGAGGCATAGCGTGGGAACAGGCTTTTGAACTGATCCAATCGGTCGAGGTGGTGGCGCACGTCTTCCACCTTGAGGTGGCTTTTGACCTCGATGGGGATGGCGGCCACCGTATCGGCCACCAGCAGGTCGATCTCCACCACCCGTTGATCACCCAGTTCCCTGATGACCCGGGAATAGACCTCGTCCACCGGAATGCCGCGTTCCCTGAACATGGCGATGCAGGCCGGTTTGACCAAACCCTCGACGAACTCTCCCAGACGACCACCCAATTGACCAATCTGCTGCGTCACCTGTTTGATCTTGCGATCGGTTTCCTGCATCTTGCGATCCGTTTCCTGCATCTTGCGATCCGTTTCCTGCATCTTGCGATCGGTCTCGGCATTCATCTCCCGCATCGCGAGACTGTTTTCCCGTATGATGCGGTCAGATTCTGCACTCATCTCTCGCATGATGCGGTCTGTTTCGGCTTGCATTTCCTGCAATTTTTGCATTCTGCGATCTGTTTCCAGAAACGCTTTCCAGACATCATCCACAGTCACGGTTTCGGACATTTTGATTCTCCATATCTTCACCAACTCTGGCTGCTTG
>JADGBZ010000011.1:66725-82525 GCA_015231175.1 Magnetococcales bacterium
ACAGTCACGGTTTCGGACATTTTGATTCTCCATATCTTCACCAACTCTGGCTGCTTGCGCCAGAAAGTTTATGTCATTCCAGACCTCATCGTCGGCGTTGTCGCTTTCCTCCTGCTGTTTCATCCAATCCCCGGCATGTGTCCGGTTTCGTCCAACCCATCGCCCGATCCTTCTTCACGGAGATTGGCAAAGATACCGATGACGGCCCTCCATGACCGCCCGCCCGAAATTGAACCCCTGCCACACGCGCTGGCTTTTCGCGAAGGCCCGCCCAGAGACGCCGGCGCGCTCCTTCGGGGAGAGAGAGGGGAGCCGGTGATCACGCTCGGCGCGGAGGAAGAATCGCCAGGCCCCCTTGAGAAGGGCACAGGCCTCCTCATGCCGCCCCGCTTCGTTCATGAGATTCGCCAGACGAGACGTCGCTTCGAAACGGGTCGGATCGAAGGCGACACCCCGTCCGAGGGTGTGGATCGCCTCATCCTTCCGGCCACGATCGACGAGAATGTCGGTCAGCAGCACATAGGCCTCGAAATATTGCGGATCCATGTCCAGAACGCGGCGGGCCGCCCGTTCGGCGGTTGCCGGATCATGCCGCTCCACGAATGCCTCCTCGGCCTCCTCCAGGAGACGTTCGGGTTCGCCTTCGCTGCTGGTGTACCCTTGAAAATAGCAAAACAGCAGCTCGGCGCTCTGCAACAGAACGCGGTGATGCATGACAAAGAGCGCCGCAAGGGCCAGATAGAGCGCAGCCAGAAGGAGATCCGATTTATTCATAGGTCGCCAGCACCGTCTCACCGCCGTAGACGTAGTCCCCCACTTCAGCCTCGATCCGGAGGCCCGGACTCGACTCGATGAGAAGATCGGTTTGCGATCCCCATGAGATCATGCCGAGTTTCTGCCCGGTCACCACCTGCTCCCCCTCTTGAATCCAGGTCAGGATCCTGCCGACGAAGTAGTCCGCGATGCGCACCACGAACACGCGGCGGTGGCGCACATCCACAAATCGAATGGTCTCCCGCGCACTCTTGAGAATGTAGTCGGCGTTCGCCTCGATGGCGAAGGGGGGTAACCCCAACAGCTTCTTCAGCGTGATCCACCCCGGAATCAACTGGGTCAGAATGATTCGGGCCTCGGCACCGGTCATGTTCATATGGGGACCATTGTGGACGCTGATCTGCACCGTCCGGCTCGCGATCGGGGCTCGGTTGATGTGTACGCCGTGGCTGGCCATATAGATACCGATCAGGAAACCGGAGAACGGCGGGTCGGCGGGATCGGTTTTCAGATGGTCGGCGATGGGGACGGCAACTCCCCGCTTGACCATCTCCGGGATCACCCCCGCTTCGACGGGCTTGACGTAGAGCACCGTCCCGTCCGCCGGGGCGACCATCACCTTGCCCGGCGGCGCCTGCCGTGGCGGGTCGCGGACCATGGCACTGTAGAAGAGGTCGGTGACGAAGCTGAACCGAAACAGAAGCGCCATCGCCAGCAGCATAAGCACCCCCATGCCCCAGGCCGGGCCACGCCATCCCATTCTCGTTACGAGTTTTGGTAAACGCATCTGGAAACGTATCCGGGCCGGTTCTGTCGCAATTACACTCGGTTGTAAAGATCCTCCAGATCTCCGCGGGTCACGGTGTCCGAGAGAAAAGGATACCATCCGGAGGTCATGGAATTCAGCGGATAAAATATGCGACAGAACCGCAAGAAAGGCAGATGAACTCCAAGACCCCCGGATGGTATCCTTCCGAACCAGGAGGGGTGCTCATGATCAACTTGGATGGACGTCGAAGCCTCGTCGCAATCGCGACGTTCGTCGTGGCGCTGACGGCGGCGGCATGCCTATTCCTGCTGTCGTGGGGCCGGGTTCTGGAATGCGCCATCGAGGACGCCGCCACGCCGTCCGGCAGAGCCAACCTTCTGTTTCTGACCCTCGACACCGCCCGGGCCGATCATCTGTCGCTTTACGGATACGACCGGGAGACCAGCCCCAACCTGGCCCGCATGGCCCGGGACGGTTTTGTCTTCGACCGGGCCTATACCGTCTCGACCAATTCGGCTCCGTCGCACGCCAGCATGTTCACCGGGCTCTATCCCCGCCAACACGGCCTGGAGAACAATGGCGAAGTCCTGTCTGAACGCAATCTCACCCTGGCCGAACGACTGGCCCGCGATGACTACCGAACCGCCGGATTCGTCGGGTATCACGCCCTGGGGCGGGACTCCGGACTGGATCAGGGATTCCAAACCTTCGCCCACCACGAGGTACCCAGCCACGACCACGACCGCGACGCCATGGTGGTGGACCGGCGTGGCTTCGACGCCGCCATGCGCTGGGTGGATGCCTGGGGCGAAGCGGGCGACAGGCGCCGACCGTTCTTCATGTGGTTCCACTTCCAGAACATCCACGAAAGCTACGACCCCCCACCCCCCTACGACGGACTGTTTCTCGACATCCCCAGGACCAAAACCCGCCCCGGTCTCGGGGCCTTCGATGTTCGCTGCATCGACGACATCTGGACCGCCTTCAAGAGAGATCGCCTGAGGGATCCACACGTCATCCGCGAAATCATCGCTCTCTATGACGGCGAGATCCGCTTCGTGGACGACATGATCGGCACGTTCATGGAGAAACTGCGTGCCCTGGGCGCCTATGATGACACCGTGATAGTGGCCATGGCGGACCATGGCGAAATCCTCTTCGATTACGGCTACCGGAACGGCGTCAAGGTCATGCCGGGGCACACGGGGCACTATTTCGAACCCAGTGCAAGGATCCCGCTGGTCATCAAGCCAGCCCGGGGGTCGTCGCCCCCGGTGACAGGACGCATCGATCTCCTCACCTCTTCCGTGGATCTCTTTCCCACCGTGCTGGATCTGCTGAACCTGCCGGTTGAAAAGCCCGTTCCGGGCATCTCCCTGCGTCCCTGGATGTCGAACACGCCTCCGGTGCGCAGCCGTCGGGCGGTCTTCTTCCAGGACAGGCCCGACAAGGAGATCTTCGTCGGTGTGCGAACCGACCGTTGGAAGCTCATCCGTCGCCAGGGCAGCGAAAACGATCCGGTCGGCTGGACGCTCTACGACATGCGGGAGGATCCCCGGGAGACGCGCAATCTGTGGCTGGAACGTCCGGAGGTGGGCAGACATCTCGCATCGAGGCTCACGGCCTGGGAGGGCGGCCTGACCCCAATCGACTTTGCATCGACGCGCCGCGCACCCGACGAACGCATGCGCCGCGCCCTCAAGGAAGCGGGATACCTAAGGGAGTAGAATCACGATGACCGAATCCACCATGACCGATCACACGCACCGGTTCGACGCCATGAGCCCGGGGCGCAAGGCCGCATACATTCTCGCCTGTTTTGTCCTGGGAGATCTTCTGATTCTCGGCCTGCACCTCGTTTTGGGAGGCCACGACACATTCGGAGCCATTTTCGACCTCGACAAGGAGGGCAACCTGCCCACCTGGTTCTCCAGTTGCAAGTTCAGTGTGGCGGCGTTGGCGGCGGCGCTCTGTTTTCTGGGAGAACGCCGCGCCGGTCTCGGTCTGCGTTTTCGGGCCGCTTGGCTCGCAATCAGCTTGCTGATGCTGTTCATGTCGGCGGACGAGACCGCCCAGTTTCACGAACACGCGATCGAGTGGATCATGAACAGCCCCCTGGGGGGCCTGTTGCGCAGGGCGTTCATGACCGACGTCACTGCGGATGCGCTGCTCTGGGGATTGCTGGCATCGCCGCTGCTGATGGCGCTGGCAGTTTATACGCTCTCTTTCTACTGGACGCGCCTCCGTTCGCGTCCCCTGCTGATGGCTGGCGGCGGTCTGGCCATCGCCCTGTTGGCTGGCGCCTTGACGCTTGAGACCGAAGAGGCCGCCCTGTTGAGCGGCCACGGCGCCTTCTCGCTGGAGGTCTGGAACCATTATCGGGTGCTGACGGGGCTGGAGGAGTTGATGGAGCAACTGGCCGCATCCCTGCTGGCGACCATCCACTTCGCCTACGCCTTCGCGCTTGAAGAACAGCCGTCAAAATCGAATGCCGATGCCGATCAGAAACAGCTCCCAGAGGTCGGATAGCGTGGCGCCTCGGGCGGGGAAGATGAAAATGTGGATCAGGGCGTAAAACTGGACGGTGACGTACATCGACGCCAGATCGAACGGCAGCCATCGGTCCAGAGTCCATGGGCGCCGGGCTCTCGTCCCCTTGGGTTTTTTCAGGATGCGGATCTCCGCCGCCGCCACCCCGAGCCCGAGCAGCAGAAAATAGGGCCACGAGAGGACGTAGTAGTCCAGAACCCCTATCTTGAGCCCCTTTCCGAAGAAGGTCTCGATCATGTGGCCCCACACCATGTTGCCGACGAACAGCGCCGCCATCGTCGCCAACACCAGCCGGGCGATCACACCGAGGCGGCGACTTTGGAAAAAGACCGGATAGAAGAAGGCCCGAACCAGGAACTCCCGATAATGGAAGGTGTAGCGGCGCCAGAATGCCACCAGATTGGTCGCCATCCAGGGCTTGTTGAAATTGGGGTCCATGTCGAAGCCGAAGAGCCGCCACAAACCGACCCGGAAGTGATCGATGCTGGCGAAGATGATCGTCCAACGCACCAGATCGAGCCCCGTCGTCACCAGAACGGAGGTCGTGCCGATCCTTTCGCCGTCCAGATGAGCACGGATCATCGAGACGATGCTGCCCCGATGAACATCGACGCCGTGGGCCGTGAAGAGATCGATCAGCAGATGCCGGATCCACTCTCCCAGCATCAGATAGAGCAGCGCGACCAGCAACAGTCGCACGCCGTTCAGAACGATGGCGTTCTTTTCGCGGCGGAGGAAGAGATCATGCACATAGGCGTAGCCCTGGCCGACCATCGAATTCCATTCCGGACTGGGGATGACCGCCGGCGAGAAGAACACCGTCAGATAGCCGGTCAAGCCCGCATCCGCCGGGATGCGGCCATCCTTGTAATCGATGTGGTACAGGATCAACCGCTGCCACTGGAGGAAGAAGAGCAGCAGCGCGACCGGAAGCTTCCACGCCTTCCATCCGAGCCACCAGGACGTAATCGCAGCGCCGAAAGTGAACAAAAGTGCCGACTGCACGGCGATCCAGCGCAGTGCCTCGGCGAGAAACCGGACCCGCAACAGGGGCTGAACGACGAACCGATAACCCAAGGCGCTTGATCCGACCGTCGCCATCCCCATCCAGTAGGAGTCGATCCCCGGCAAGGCGAACAACCCCAGAGCGCCCGCCGCGGCGCCGTAGCAGAGCGCGACGGTTTTGGACCCGGGCGGGTGCAGAAGCAGAAAGACGACCAGATGCAAGAGACACACCCCCGCCGCGACCGGACCACCGTAGAGAAGCGACAATCCGATGATCGTCCACGCCGCCAGCGCCGGGCGCTTGAACGCCAACGGCAGATAGTAGGCCGAGAGAAAGGCCGCCAGAACGACCAGATAGAGAGCCAACCGTTCGGCTTCGTTGTCGCTGAAACGCTGCGTGAAGGGGATGACGATTTTGGAATCGACGTTGCGGTCCTCGTCGAAAACCCGCTCGGGGGTCCAACCCGCCGCCTGGGCCGCCTCGCCGGGCAACGGCAGATCGAGCAGATCCTGCCAGGCAAAGGTGAAGAGATAGGCGTAGAGGCAGAACGTGGCGAAAACCACCAGGGGAACCCAGTGCCGATGGACATCATGCCGTTTCCGATCGGCGTCGGTCGTCGACGAGGTTCGCAGCATGTTTGTCATGGGTCTATCGGTCTGCGGACGAACGGCGGATCACCATCGCCGTCATGGCGGCGATGGTCTGGAAGTTGTCCCCCGTGATGTCCTGACGGGTGAGCGAGATGCCGAACTCGAACTCCAGAAACATCGAGGCCTCAAGAATCCGCATGGAGTCGACGAACACCTCCTCCAGGAGATCGTCGTCATCGTCCAATTTGCCCTGGGAAGGGGGAAAATCGGTCAGCAGTCGCGCCCGGATGCGTTCCGCGACGCGGGCCCCGTCGTCGGTCATGTTCACTGTGCGACCCCCTTTTCCGCATCGGCGCCGAGGCGGGTTTCGCCTTGGTGCGCGTCCTGATACGCCTTCCAGAGGCGACCATGGTCGGTCTTTCCGTTCGGCAACTTTGGAAAGTCGGTCCACTCCATGGTGACGCCAGGAATCATGTAGGGCGGCAAGCGATCCCCGAGCCGACGGCGCCATGCGACAGCCCCGAGGGGCTCCGAACGGGCAATGAAGGCCACGATCCGGCGCCGGTCGTCATCGTAGCGGATGATGCATCGCTCCGTCCCGGGAATCTCCAGAACTGCGTGTTCGATTTCGCCGGCCTCGATCCTCTGCCCGAGGTGCTTGAACTGGCGATCCTTGCGCCCCACCAGATAGAGCAGCCCGTCCGCCTCGGACCGATATCCCAGATCCCCGGTCAGATAGAACGTC
The DNA here is from genome assembly GCA_015231175.1 of Magnetococcales bacterium. Classification (NCBI taxonomy): domain Bacteria; kingdom Pseudomonadati; phylum Pseudomonadota; class Magnetococcia; order Magnetococcales; species Magnetococcales bacterium. The sequence continues at coordinate 73,160 of JADGBZ010000011.1, forward strand.
TCCCGATAGGCATCATGCTCCGGGTTTTGGACGAAGACCCGTCGGGTGGCCTGCATGTCGTTCCAATAGCCAAGGCCGACCCCGGGGCCGCCTATGGCGATCTCGCCGACCTTGCCGGCGCCGGTCAGAAGATTCCGATCGTCATCCACCAACAGAATCCGTGCGTCCGCGCAGGGCTTGCCGATGGGAGTTTCCGTCAATGTCGCCAGCTCGTCCCCGAAGATCCAGCAGGTGACATCCACCGTCGCTTCCGCCGGTCCGTAGAGATTGGCGAGCAGCGCCCTGGGCCGACGGCGCCGCAGCCACCGAATGGTCTTCAAGGGCATCGCCTCGCCGGCGAACAACATCTTGCGGGGCAGGTCGTCCTCGACGTCGAGCAGGTCGAACGCCTCCAGCGCCCTGTAGACCGCTGGCACGAAGAAGGTCAGGGTGATGCGCCGTTCGAGCAGGTAGGCGGCCAGTTCCCCGGGAAAGCGAAAACAGCGCTCCGGAATCAGATGCAGGACACAGCCGGTCGCCAGGGTAACGAAGAGATCGAAGATGAAGTGATCGAAAAACATCGGGGACTGGTTGCCGATCACCTCGTCACAGTCGATCTCGAAGGTCGCCACCGCCCATTCGATGTAGTTGATCGCCGCGGCGTGGTGAATGGTCACCCCCCTGGGAATCCCGGTGGTGCCGGAGGTGAAGAGAATGTAGAGGGGATCCCCGGGCTGCGGTTGCGGGGCCCATTCGACCAGAAGTCCGGCCAGGGCACCGTCGTCGAGCGCCGCCACGTCGTCATCGAGCGGCAGGAGGGCGCCGTCGAGCAGAAATCCACCGTCGGCAGCAGGTTCCAGCCAGTGGGGTTCTCCCAGCCGCCGCCGCATCAGGGCCTGCCGCTCCGGCGGGGAGTTTACGTCGATCGGAACGAAGATCCGTCCGGTCAACTGCACGGCCAGAATCGCCGTCACCGCCGCGATCGATTTGGGGCTGGCGATCGCGATTGGACGGCGCCGGTCGTCGTCCAGATGTGGCAGCAGGGCGTGGGCCAGCTCCAGGGCATCACGCCACAGCTCGGCGTAGGTCGCCCGGTCATCGCCGTGGACAACGGCGGTGCGCGCCCCGTGCCGCTCGGCGGCGGGAGCCAGCCATCTGCGCACCGGAGAAGTCATGTCCGAAACGCCGCCACGGTTCGCCGGGCATGGACTCCAGGAAGCCTCCCTTTGAGCTGGCCACATGCGGCGGCAATATCCGCGCCTCGGCTTTCCCGGATCACCGTCACATAACCTGCCGCATGGAGAATGTCCTGAAAGCGCGAGATGGCAGCCGGCGTTGCGGGAAGATAGGGGGAACCCTGCCAGGGGTTGAAGGGGATCAAGTTGATTTTGGAGGGGATCCCGCGCAGATAGCGGGCCATCTCCCGGGCATCTTCGGGGGAGTCATTGACATCGGCCAGCAGCACGTACTCCCAGGTGATGCGCCGGCTCCCCTTCAGGGGATAATCCTGGAGGGCCCGGCGCAGGGCGGCCAAATCATATTTACGATTGAGAGGCACCAGTTCATCACGCAACGCATCGCGCACGGCGTGGAGGGAGATGGCCAGATTGACCCCCAGATCATGGCCCACATCATGCAGCCGGGGCGCCACTCCGGCGGTGGAGAGGGTGATTTTTCGGGTACCAATGGCCACGCCGGAGTCATCCATGAGGATGCGGAGCGCCTTGGCCACGGCGTCGTAGTTGTAAAGGGGCTCGCCCATGCCCATGAGAACAATATTGGTCAACCGTTGGTCGCGGGTGGCCAACTCCTGGCGACACAACAAAACCTGCTCGACTATTTCCGACGTTGTCAGATTGCGGGCAAACCCCTGGGCGCCGGTGTGACAAAAAGGGCAATTCAGGGTGCATCCGGCCTGTGAAGAGATGCACAAGGTTCCCCGTCCCTCTTCAGGAATGAAGACCGTTTCGATAACCTGGCCGTCGGCAAGCTCCAGGAGCCATTTTTCGGTCCCGTCGCGGGCGACCTGATGTTCCACGGGCCGGGGCCGGAGGGGTCCGCAGCTTGCCGCCAGGTGCGAACGAAAATCCTTGGACAGATCGGTCATGGCATCCCATTCGGAGGCCAAACGGACGTAGAGCCAGGACCAGAGCTGCCGAACCCGGTAGGGTTTCTCTCCCCATCCTGAGACGAGTTCGGACAGCTCCGCACGGGACAAGCCGGTCAGACGAACCGGTTCACTCATGCCGCAAATCGGCGAAAAGAAGCACAGGCGTCGTCTGCCGGGCTTCAGCGAGGACAGAGATCCAAATTGCTGAAGAAAAAGGCAATCTCCTGGGCGGCTGTCTCCGGGGCATCGGAACCATGCACGGCGTTGGCGGAGACATCGCTGGCAAAATCGGCGCGAATGGTACCTGGAGCCGCCTTTTTCGGGTCGGTGGCGCCCATGACTTCGCGGTTTTTCTTGATGGCATTTTCACCTTCCAACACCTGCACCACAATCGGGCCGGAACTCATGTAGGCGGTCAACTCATCGTAGAACGGACGGCCTTTGTGTACGGCATAAAAGGCCCCGGCCTGCTCGCGGGACAAATGCATCATGCGGGAAGCAACGATGCGCAAACCAGCGGCCTCGAAACGGGCGACAATCTGGCCAATGACATTTTTTGCCACGGCATCCGGTTTGATGATGGAAAAGGTGCGTTCGACGGCCATAAACTTTCTCCTGATGACTTGGATGGAGTGGGTGAAGGAAGACCCCACCCGGGGCGGAAGCCGTACAAGGCCTCCTCTCGTAATGGAAAACGATCACAAAACGGCCATGAAACCCGCTCTGACCGTTGCGGTGGAGGGTAGCAAAGCCCCATGCCCAGGCCAAGGCATTCCGGGGTGAAAAGACCATTTTCCCTTTGCACCGGTAGCCGCTCATCCTTTATGATGCCAAAGGTGAACCTATGGGCCTGACAAAGGCTTTTGAAAAATATAAAACGGAAGGAGAACGCTTTATGAGACAACTTACCGGGGCGCTGGCCCTGCTGATCGTCGGTGTCACCGCTGCCCCTGCCGGCGCCGGTTCCTGGTATGGGGGTGAGTTTTCGGCTGAGATCGTCATGAGCGCCAAGGACAATCCCTCCAATCAGGCCAGTGGGCGTCTTTTTGTCGGGAACAAGCGCATTCGTGCCGAAGGATCCCATCGGGGTCAGGAAAAAGCAGTGATCATCGATGCTGCCAACCACAAGGCGTGGACCCTCATGCCGGCCAGCAAGCAGTTTTACGAAGGGGTGAGCGATGCGCCGGTTCCGCCTGAACCGGATGTCAAGCCGTTACCCTCGGATCCAGACAGCCCCTGCAACACCAACGCCAGCCAGCTCAAATGCACCAAGGCCGGCGTGGACAACGTGAACGGCATCGCTGCCGAAAAGTGGGTCATGACCCGTTCCATCCAGGGCCGAACCATGCAGGTGACCATGTGGGTCGATCCGCAGCGCCACATCATCGTCCGCCAGGAGGCCCAGGACGGACCGGTCATGGAGCGTCAATTCAAAGGAATGGAAGATGTTGGCGGACGGCAGGCTGAAAAATGGGAGTTCAGTGAGTCCTTTCGTGGCCAAACCGTCACCAATACTCAATGGATCGATGCCCGTTTGCGCATCGCCGTCCGTGGTGTGAGCGGCGACCAGAAATATTTGCTGGAGTTGCGTCACATCAAAGAAGGTCCGCAACCCGACAGCCTGTTCCAATTGCCCAACGATTACCAACAGGTCGCCTCCCCCAAAATGCAGGGTTCGCATGGGCCTGGTGGGGGCAGCCCGCCGGCGCAGGGTGGTCTTCCTGGTGGTTATCCGCCCAACGGCGCTCCCCAACCTCCGCGTTGAATGCTCCCGTTTCCAAAATAAACCTGGCTATGAAAGCCTTCGTCGGGGCTTAGCCCCGAACCCCACCAGGAGGAATGGCGCGGCCCTTCCTCCTGGACCTCCACCCCGGTTTTTCATCCGGCTCAAGGCGCGGCCCTTCCTCCTGGACCTCCACCCCGGTTTTTCATCCGGCTCAAATGGCCCACAACTGACTCAGGCAATCCGGCCACCAATAGACGGTCTCATCATCCTTGAGAGTCAGACCGGCGATAGGTCCATCCTGGGAAAGAACGAACGCAACACAACCAGGACAGTGGCCGATAAAATTGACGGCGGAGTTGTGGCGCGTTCCGTAGTGGGAGAGGTTCACGTTCACAGCCAGGCCATTTTCCTCTTCCGGGCCATGAACTGTCTTGCGCAACCAGCGGGGTGCGACAAGAAGCGAGCCAAAAGATTTGACCCGCAGACGATCGGTCAGGATCAGGGCGCCATCCACGCGGGTCATCTGTGCGAGGAGTTCGATATGCTCGACGATGCGGCGCTTGCATTCCAGAATCGTCTCCTCCACGACACGGGAGTCGGCGATCTGGTTGCCAGCCTTGCGCTGGGCCGACTCCTCCTGACGCTGCAACTCCATGTCACACAAGTCGGCCACCAGGGGCACGCCTTCCGGAATTCTGGCGATGGTGGTGGATGGCAAAATCAAATTTTGTGCTGACTCCAGGCGATCTTCGGGAACCCAGATGATCGTGCCGCCATGTCCCCGATTGCGGGACTCAACCAGAAGGCGGTCCACAAGGTCACGGTATGTGCGCCAATAGGTGACACCAAGACGCCTGAATTCTGGATGGTTTTTGACCACCTTAAGCAGACTCCACCCCATCAGGCTGGCGGTGAAAGGGGCCGATGTGGGACGGGTGAAACGACCGGAATTGAAACGGGCAATGATTCTGCGACCACGAAAGACCGACAAGGATCCAGGCTTCCAGGTGGAGACGGTCAACAAATCCGGGGGGGTAAACCCCTCGGAGAGCGCATCGAAGCGGTTGCGACCACGGATGCTGGCAAAAACCCCTCCCCAAATGTGCAGGGGCTCTTCCTTGTCGGCAATCGGGTTGACGGCCAGGGCAGTGGTGATCGGGTCAAAGGCGGCTGCCAACTTGACAATGGAATCGACCGTAAAAGGCAAAGGATCGGCCAACTCGAAAACCACACTCTCCCCAGACCACCCCGCCTCACCGAATCCAAGGGGATCGACAAACGAGACACTCACCTGAACGGGACGATCCTCTTCACGCTTCAGGCCAGCCAAAAAAACCCTCTCCAGAATACACTGCACATGCACAGGAGAGATGCGCGAACCGGGCAATTGACTCTCTTCGATCTGTCCCCACAGAGTCGAAATCTGCTCAATGATCTGCGAATTGAACAAAGCGCCGTGACCTTGGAAAGCTTGGAAATGATCGCCCATTCTTGATGAATTTTTCCCAAAGGTCCAGGATCGCCAGGAAAACGAAAAACGTACCACAAAGAGTGCTGAACAGTAGCCAAAAAGCGATCGATTCAGAAGCAGGAGTCCTGGAAATATCTCCGGTTGACAACAACACAGCGATGGTCGCAAGGCATGATCTCATACACCATGGAGTGGTGCATGCGGGGTTCATGGCCGCAATAGATCGTGTGACAATGTTTGTGGATGGCCTGCTCCACCTGCCCCTTCCCCAAAATTTCGTTCCATGCGACATCCTTGTAGCCCAAGGTCAGCCCAAACCAGTTGCAGGCAGAAGTACCCGATTCCGCCCGTGCCAGCGAGGGAGAGAACCACAGCAACAAGGTCGTCAACAGGAGTATGACCAGGGCTGTCTTTTGCAGCAGTTTTGCCAGATTCCTTTCCCGGCTGATCTTGCCGCTCGTCGTCTTGACCAACCACCCTTGGGCCACCAGCCTGATTTTGGCAGAGGTGATGTTGAACAATGCGGCAAGGATGCCGGCAACCTCTTTTTTGATCTTCTTGTGGAGTTCCGGTGCGGTTGCATCGGTCTCGGCGATGACGATCAACTCGTGGCTGCCCAGGAGAGGGTCAAACCTGGCCACCGCGACCGCCCGTCCAGCCTTGATGCCGACGACCTGATTGAGAGCCTGCTCCACATCGTGGGCATGAATGTTTTTGCCGTGGATGATCAACAAGTCATCTTTGCGACCTGTGATGTAGAGTCCCCCGCCCCAGATGAAACCGAGATCTCCGGAGTGATACCAACCGTTGCGGATCCGTTCGGCGCTCAATTCCGGCTGTTTGAAATAACCGGTGAAGAGAAAATCTCCACGCATCGCCACCTCCCCCACCTGACCATCCGCCAGGACGGTATCGCCTTCGACAATGCGCATCTCCAGCCCCTCCAATATGGGACCGACCGGCATCAGATGGTGGACGGGTCGGGCAGGCTGGGGTGGGTGAAAACAACGTTTTTCCACCAGGGTTTGTTGATCGACCGCCAAAGGCAGCACCACCTTGCCCAGGGGAGTCTGGGTGGATGCAAAAACCGTCTCGGCCATGGCATAGCTGATCTGCAATTTTTCCCGGGACACACCGCAGGAGGCGAAGGTATGCGCGAACAACGCGAACGTCTCCGCCTTGCAAGGTTCCGAGCAGTTGATGATGGCCTTCAGACTGGAGAGATCATAGGGGGAGCGGGAGGGATCCACCGTTCGGCACAGGTGGTGAAAAGCAAAGTTGGGCAGCCAGACATGGGTGGCTCGATGCAACTCCACTGCGGCAAACAAGCTCTCGGGACGGATGACCCAGGCAAAAGGGTCCAGAGAGACCATGGATGCCCCAACGAGCAAAGGAATGATGAAGCAAGCCAGCAGGCCCATGTCGTGGTAGAGGGGCAACCAACTGGCCACGACAGCATCCGGCGTCAGATCGACCGCCCGGCCATAGACCGCTGCCTGACGCAACACCGCCCGATGGGTCAGGACAACTCCTTTTTTCAGCCCGGTCGTTCCGGAACTGTGCTGTAAAAAAGCCACGTCGTCCGGGCCAATGGCCACCGGAAGCGTGGGATGGGAGATCCTGCCGGCCTGCTGGGGTTGCAGGATCGTTCCGTCACCAAAATCCAGTTTATCCACATGATCGGCCAACCGCCGGTCCGCCACCACCAGGCGCGCACCGATACGTTTGAGCAATTTCCGATGGACCTCCCAATAAATCTCCGGTTCCTGTTTGACCGTCAGAGGCGGCATGAAGGAGGGAACACACCCTGCCAACATGGCTCCCAGGAAGGCCGGGTAGAGATCCATGCCATGGGGCAGAAAAATGGGGATGACCTCACCGGGCAAGGCGCCATGGGCCTGATAGAGACCGGCAAAAGCCTGGGCACGTTCAAGCAGGACGCCATAGGTCAGAGATGTGTTTTTATCTTCCTGAAACAGGTGACAAAAAATCTTTTCCGGCGTCCGGCGACCATGATCCTGCAAAGCGTCGGTGATGGAATGGCTCATCGTTGCCGATTCTAAAACTTTTCGTAGCTCCACGCCAATCCATGTTCGGTTTGACCGGCCAGATCGCCCGTCTGGCCCAGACGATGCTGGATGTTATGCAAAGGCGGCATGCGTTTGCGATCGGCGACCTCAAGGATCCTGCCGAGGCAGGCGTTCACGGTTTGAATGCCCTGCTGCAAAATGGCCTGGGTGTCCGAAGTTCCAGACCCTCCGTATCGTTGCGCCAGGGCCTCGCCACACCGGACGCAGGCGCCAGCCAGAAACTCTTTCTCTTCATCGGCGCCATAGTGCATGTTGGGACCGTGGATGAAGTCGTGCAGCAGGGCCAGGGCCTCTGCGTGACGGTTTTCCCGTTCCAGAAAAGCCACCAGAGAAGGAAGCAGCGGATAAAAAGTCGTGCCCAATTGCAAGGCCCGTTGGTAGAACGCCTTAGCCTGATCCGCTGCACCCAAACGCTGGTGACAATCCCCCAGTGCCGTCAACAACTCGGCCCGCCAGGTGGCGACGGCCCCGGCCATGGGACCATCCGGCAGCGCATCCCAGAAGGTCAACTCCTCCTGGAGGGTGCGCATCTTCCCGAAAGCCTCTTCCAGATCGGTACAGGGCGTCACATCCGGCAGTTCCAAATGCCTGCGCAGGCCGGCCACATATCCGTAATCTCCATCCTTCGTGTTGTAGCGCTCGACGTAGACGCTGCTTGGATAGGGCCTCGGCCCATGAAACCCATACCGGGTCGAGTGGTTGACCCACGTTATCCCGTAGTGGTCGATGATCTGCGGATGAATCGGAAAGGTCGGGCTGAAACTAAGGTGTCCATCCCAGTTTTGTTGGATCTCCCCCCGCAACATGTCGGCACACTGAAAGATTCTGGCGGCCATGTGATAGAAAAAAGGTGTGGTTGGATGGGTGATATCCACGAACAGTTGTTTATGGCGGAAGAGATCCTCGATCAGGCCGGCCACCGACACATCCACCTCCCGATCCAGATCGCGCATTTTGTCAAAATAGAGATCACGGGAGCGATCCAGATCCAAAAATTGACGGATGTCTGTCGTCATGAAGCGCGCCAAGGTATCGAGGGGGGGAAGTTTTTTTTTGAGCAGGCCATGAAAAATACGATCACCGTGGCATCGCCGGTTATCCTCCAGACCATAGGGGCGCGGATAGGGGCGCAGCATGTAGAAAGGCCACAGCAACTCGTGGGAGAGGAGCGGAAAACTCACTTTGCGGCAATGGGCGGGCAGCTTGTCGGCGTAGGCGCACGATTTGTCCCAAAAACTCTTTTGCTGCAAAAAAATGGCACAGTTGGCCAGGAGTTCATCCACGACGACGGGTTCGGTGCTGAGGATTTCGTACCGGCGAACCGGTTCACTGGGGTCGGACACCCGCAGCAGCGCCAACGTGTACTGCCCCACCAACTCCACATCCCTGATGGCCATCGAATAAAAGGCCAGGGATTGACAATTTCCATGGAAAACAATCGCCGGTTTCATCTCTCCCCCTCGGCAGCGACATCCCCCATCAACGGCCTTTCGGCAACCGGTCGAGGATGCCCTGGACCATCTCCCCGACATTCTCGAACACGGTGTCACTGGCCAGAAACCGGATACCGAACGCCCTTTCCACCGCCATGATCACCAGGGTATGACTCAATGAGTCCCACCCCTCCACGTCAGCAGCGGTCGTTTCGGGCGTGATCGTTTCCGGATCGTCGATAAAGAAGATGGGGCAGATCAGGGATCGAAAGGTTGCCAAAACAGTGTCAAAATCGTTGCTCATGATGGATCGCTCACAGACAGGAGAGTCAAGCGGGTGTCCTGAACGACGACTGCGGTGTTGCGGACCACGGCATTCCCCCTTGTTGACAGGAAGTTGACAAAAAATGGCGCTGGCTCATGCCAGCAAGCAATGGGCATGCCGGGGCGAAGCTCTGACAAAGGCTTTCATGTCCAGGCTTTTGTTGACGCAAAAAAACGCTTGAAAAACTGGGATGGAGGTCCAGGAGGAAGGGCTGTGCCCTTCCTCCTGGTGG